>JAGWYC010000218.1 GCA_018969565.1 Bacteroidota bacterium
CGGGAACATCCGCAGGATCGGTGTTTATCACCACTGTTGATGATCAGATTGATGAGTTGAATGATACGATTGTGTTTCATGCTGAATTGCGTGGATTCCTGGCTGCCAATGGCAACAACACTACACGCAGGCTGGTGATTCTTGATGATGATGCGGCACCAACCGGCACGGAAGAACACGAAGCATTGCGAATGCAGGTATTTCCAAATCCAACTACAGGTCTATTGCAATTGGGTATTACAGGCGACCATGTGCGCATATTAAACCAACAGGGTCAATGTGTAGCGGAATATAATCGGGTAAGCAGTATCAATGTGGCCCACCTTACTCCCGGAATATATATAATCAAGGTTGCAGGATATAAACCGGTGCGGTTCATGATTGCACCATAAGAGCGTACGGTTTCATCCGTGTTGTTTAATAGGGAAGCAGGCAGCCTCAGGGCTGCCTGACTTTTTTATGGCGGCATTGATCATGCACACCTGCTTCAATCACAGGCAAATACCGGCATACGCGATATATGGCAGGAATAATGAAATAAAACAGGTATCAGTATCAGTTATTAAAACCGCAAAAATGGGGAAAACACCAGAGTTCCCTCCTAAATAATTTAACGAGATCAGTAAGCCCCGGAGCCTGAACGACAAGAGCCTTTCGTGGATTTGAACTTATTTCAGCGCAGAAACTCCCTCCACCAGTGCCAGGACTTTTTAGGGGTGCGTTCTAAGGTGTTAAAATCTACGTGAACCAATCCGAAGCGCGGTTTAATACCTTCCGCCCATTCAAAATTATCCAACAAACTCCAGGCGAAATACCCCCGCACATCTGCGCCTTCATTCATAGCTCTTTTCAAACCTTGAAGGGCATTGCTGAAGAATTCAATACGTCTATGATCATGCACTTCACCATCCGCACCTCGTTCATCGTGTAAGGCGATACCATTTTCAGTCACCACCATAGGAGGGAGTTTATAATAATTTCTGTGCAAACGTGTAACTGCATGGTAGAGGGCTTCCGGATAGTCTTCCCAGTTCATGGCAGTAAGGGGAACAGATCTTTTTTCAGGCGGGATTATACGCGCCTTGACCATAGGAATCCATGGCGCGGCAGACACAATTTGACGGGTATAAACCTGAACTCCGATGAAATCAAAATCGAACTTCATACGCTGTTCGTCTTGAGGAGAAATCCAGGGTTCAATACGCTCCATAAAAGGTCGAGCTTCTTCAGGAATACCCATACCCAGCGTTGGCTCCAAAAACATACGATTCACCAATGCATCCAGGCGTTCCGCGGCCTGTATGTCGGCACGACTTTGCCCCTGAGGCTCAAAATCGGTAAAGGAGAGGGCCGTTCCTATATTGGCGTTTTGAATTTGTGAACGGAGCACAGCCGCGCCGGCGCTTTGAGCTAACAAAGCGTGATGAGCAGCCTTCAGGTAGGTATCCAGCTTTTTTATTCCGGGCGCGTGAATTCCCAACAAATAACCGGCTCCGGTAAATACAGACGGTTCATTCAACACCATCCAGTTCTTCACTCGATCGCCGAAATAACGCGCGGCCACATAAGCATATTCTTCCATGCGATGTACGATATCGCGCGAAGCCCAGCCTCCTTTTTCCTGAAGCTCCTGTGGCAAATCCCAATGGTACAAGGTAACCCATGGTGTGATGCCTTGCTTGAGCAGGTGGTCAATAAAAACATTATACCATGCGATACCCTTTTTGTTGAGGTGGAATTTCCCACTGGGCATGATTCTGGGCCAGGAAAGGGAAAAACGATAATGTCCGAATCCGGCGTCCTGAAGCAAGCTGATATCCTTGGGGTAGTGCAAAAGGGAACCTGAAGCAGTACGCACGGGTTCCTGAATCTCCTCAGTAATCAGTTTTTCCTGAAGAAATCGGTCCCATATACTTTCACCGGCACCGCGTTCCATGCGGTAGCCTTCTGTTTGAAAAGCAGATACAGCGGTACCCCAGGCAAAGCCGGAGCCAAAATCATTATGGTTCATGTACGAGTGTAAGAGGTGCGTTCAGTTGCCCACTGCGACTGCTTAATAAATCAAGAATATCTGAAGTGATTCGTTCACGGTCATCCGCCTGGACTATTTGTATGGATCTTCCGGTTTGCAGCCAATGCCCGAGGGTGCGCGCATGGTCCACATCAAACGATGGCAAAACTTCAACGCCTTTAGTGGCCAGATAGTGGGCGTTGTATTTCTGCTCTAATTGAGCTTTCATGGGCACAATGAGCAGTTTTTTTCCAAGGTGCAGCGCTTCGGCGGTAGTGCCAAATCCGGCGGCACAAATAATACCTGAAGAAGTAAGCAGCGCTTTATTAAAAGTACTTCTGCAAATGGGCATATAATGCACATTTCCTTTAATAAATGGCTTGTTTATTCTTTTGCCGAATACCATCCATTGCTGGTAAGGAAAAAGCGAAAGCATGCGACCTATGTATTCATGGTGATATGCAGGTAAATAAACTACCACATGCCCCAGATCTGAGACGTTTCCCTGCGCTATATCTTCAGGAATAAATGCGTGATAACAATGTGGGCCTGTTTTTTCGTAGAAATAGCTCCATTCAAATTCAGCCCGTGCATAATATTTCATTACCAGTTTCCCCGGAATATCAAAACTGCGCGGCTTGTGGATGTGCTTGTAAGCGTATTGATTGCTCAGTCCAATGGATGGAATACCGGCCCTTCTGGCAAGTATGAGGCTCATGGGTTCAAAATCGCTGACAACGGCATCGTATTGATCCATGTCCACACGACGCAAATCGCGCATGAACTGAGCCGGCCTGAGATTCAGTGCAGTCTTCAACAGATGGATGCCTCCTCTGTTTCCAAACTGAAAACCCAAGCCTGAAAACTGGTACTTTGCCTTAAGCTCCAATTTCAATTCACATTCCAGACCGCTGAGCAGCACATCAACATGAACATACCTGCGAAGATTTTTAATCAGGTATTCCGAACGACCAAGGTGGCCATTGCCTGTACATTGAATACCAAAAAGGATACGCATAAATTAAGCACCTTTAAGTCCAAACTCCTGAAGCATCTGCGCGTACAATGCTTCGCTCTTCGGCAAAGGTTCTTCTTCATTTAACTCAAGAACATGCGCGGGAAATAGGTGATCATAATATACAATACTCCAGGTTCCGTTTTCATATTCCAGAGCGCTCAGATTCTCTACCCAGTCTCCGCTGTTCAGGTAATATACTGAACCATCTTCATTAGAGATCTTGCGCATTTCAGGGTGATGGATATGGCCACAAACCACATAGTCGTATTTATTTCTGATGGCAATCTCAGCGCAGGTATCCTCGAAGTTTCCAATAAAACTTACAGCGCTTTTCACGCTGTTTTTAATTTTCTTGGATAGCGAGATTCTGCCGCCTCCGAACTTCTTTGAAATCCAGTTTACGACACTGTTAATCAGAATCAGCGTATCATAACCAATAGCCCCAAGGCGTGCCAGCCACTTGGAGTGTTGCATGCATACGTCAAACACATCACCATGAAAAAACCATGCCTTTTGGCCGTTATCCAAGTTTAATATCAGTTTGTTGGTAATGCTGAAATTGCCTAATTCAAAACCTTCAAACTTCCGTAGCATCTCATCATGGTTTCCGGTGATATAAATAACCTGTTTGCCTTTCTGCACGAAGCGCAGCAACT
>JAGWYC010000219.1 GCA_018969565.1 Bacteroidota bacterium
GAAGCGGAACTCCCGCAGCCAGCCAGAGGGGATGGGAAAATCGTTGAAGAAGGGTCTTCCGATATCGCTGAGCAGCACATATACGCCGGCCTGCACGCGGAGGTGCTGGTATCCGTCGTCCATGATGACGAGCCGGCAGGAGGGAAATAATTTCAGGATTTGTTCTATTCCAGCCTTGCGGTCTTCACACACAAACACGCGCTGTTCGCTGCGGCAGATTTTTCGGATTTCCAGGGGTTCGTCGCCCACCTGTGCTGCCGTATCGGAGGCCTGTACCTCGCGAAAACCCTTGGTACGGCGGCCATAGCCACGGCTGAGTACAGCCACCGGCACACGACTGCGCCCGAGTAGCCATTTAATCATGGGTGTTTTTCCGGTGCCGCCGGCGCTCAGGTTGCCGATGCAGACCACTGCCACCGGTGGCTGCCAGCGCTTTCCGGGCAAGAGATACCACCAGCGGCGCAATTGGGCTGCACTCCCCCAGATAAAGGCGAAGGGCAAAATCAGCCACTGGAATATGCGGGGTAATGGAGTTTGCATGCGCGGGCAATTACAAATTCAAAAGTAAGGCGCGGCCCCTGAGCTTAGGGCGGAGTTTAGTTCAGCACGTATTGCTGGCCTTTCCCGGGAATATGCGCCTGCGTGAAGCTGATGTCCTTTTGCAGGGCTTCCATGCAGGTGGCATCACCGTGAACCAGGAAAATGCCTTTCAGTGCGGGATTTTGCACGCCTTCGAGGTAGCGCATCAGTCCTTTGTGGTCGGGGTGTGCACTGAATACGTCGGTGCGGGAAACACGGGCATACACTTCGCGCTCCGTGCGGTTGATTTCCACGGTGCGCTGACCGTGCAGCAGGCGATATCCGAGGGTTCCTTCGGCACAATAACCTGCAATCAGGATGGTGGCAAAGGGATTCTGGATATTTCGGCGCACGTGCTCCTGAATGCGTCCTCCTTCCACCATGCCGGCAGAGGAAACGATGATGACGGGTTCGTTGTAGCTGCTGATGATTTCGGTGCTGAGTTCATCTTCGATGACCTGGAGCCCCGGAAATTCGAACAAGGCCCTACCCTCTTTCGCAAAATGGCGGGCATCTTCATTCAGTTGCTCCACATAACGGGCGTAAACCTGGGTACTCTTGATGGCCAGGGGGCTGTCGGTGAACACACGCACCTTGGGCAGCCTTCCGGCAGCATGCATGCGGTTCAGGGTATATAAAATACTCTGGGTGCGGCCCACGCTGAAGGCGGGAATCACCAGCTTGCCATTGTATTTCACGCAGGTCTCTTCAATATACTGCGACAGCTCATCCATGGGGTCGTTGAGGTTCTGGTGCAGGCGACCGCCATAAGTGCTTTCTGAAATGAGATAATCCAGGTCAGGCATAGGTTCCGGATCTACCACCAGCGGGGAACCCCAGTTGCCCAGGTCACCGGTGAAGCCCACGCGGCGTGTGCCTTCCGGTGTTTCGATGCTGATGGTCACACTGGCTGCGCCGAGTATATGGCCGGCTGGAAAGAACTCCACACTCACTTCATCATTGATGCGTCGTACATTCCGGAAGGGCATTTCCACGCACTGTGCCATCAGGTCGCGGATGTTCACGGCACTGTACAGCGGTTGCCGCTCCGGACCGAATTTCCGACCCTTCTTCTTCTTGCCTTTCCGATGGCCGGGCTGCTGATGCCGGGCCAGTTCAGCCCTTTGGATATTGAGAGAATCTTTCAGCAGAAACTCCGAGAGTTCCCGGGTCGGGCCGGTACACAAAACCTGACCGTGAAAGCCCTGGCGCACCAGGTTGGGCATATTGCCGGAATGATCAATATGGGCATGGGTGAGGATAACCAGATTGATGGATGAAACATCAAATGGGAACGCCGCGTTGCGGGCTTCAAACTGATCGCGTTTTTCGTAATCAAGGCCGCAGTCAATCAGGATATTAAATCCCGAAGGTGTAGTGAGCAGGTGCATGCTGCCCGTCACCTGTCGGGCGGCGCCCCAGCAGGTATAACGTATCTGGTCGTGCAAAGTATGGTTCAAAAGTGTATGTAAGAAGGGCGACCGCGTTTTATTCCCGCGCAGTCGCCCTTATTGAATTATGATTCGGTTATTTTTTCCTTGGGTTTTACTACGCTGAGTTTCAGTTCCTGTGCATCTTTCTTGTGGTCGGCACGAATTTCATCGCCTTCCTTGACCTGTCCTTTGAGGATTTCTTCGGCCAGCGGCTCTTCGAGGTATTTCTGAAGGGCGCGCTGCAAGGGACGGGCACCGAATTCGCTGTCGAAGCCTTTTTCAGCGAGCCATTCCTTGGCAGCCTTGGTCAGGGTTACCTTATATCCCAGGTCCACGATGCGCTTCAGCATCTTCTGCATGCGGATGTCCAGAATTTGCAGGATTTCTTCTTTCCCGAGGGAATTGAATACAATCACATCATCCACACGGTTCAGGAATTCAGGCGCGAAGAACTTCTTCAACTGGGTCTCAATCACTTGCTTGCTTTCCTTCTCCACGTTCTGTTGTTTGTTGCCGGTGGCGAAGCCCATGCCGGTACCAAAGTCTTTCAGTTGTCTGGAGCCAATGTTTGAAGTCATGATGATGACCGTATTGCGGAAATCCACCTTGCGGCCCTGGCTATCGGTCAGACGGCCTTCGTCGAGCACCTGAAGCATCAGGTTGAACACGTCCGGGTGGGCCTTTTCCACTTCATCAAAAAGCACCACGCTGTAGGGTTTGCGGCGCACTTTTTCGGTGAGCAGACCTCCTTCTTCATAACCCACATAGCCGGGAGGCGCTCCAACCAGGCGGCTGACAGCGAACTTCTCCATGTACTCGCTCATGTCAATACGGATGAGTGCATCGTCTGAATCGAACAGGTATTCGCTGAGCGCTTTGGCCATTTCTGTTTTACCTACGCCGGTGGGGCCGAGGAAGATGAAGGAACCGATAGGCCTGTTGGGGTCTTTCAGTCCTGCGCGGGTGCGCTGTATGGTCTTGGTGAGTTTTTCAACGGCTTTATCCTGACCAACTACACGCTTCTTCAGGTCAGCGCCCATATTGAGCAGCCGGGTGCCTTCACTTTGCGCGATGCGCTTCACCGGGATACCGGTCATCATGGCCATTACAGCGGCTATATCATCTTCGCCAACGGTAAACTTCTCGGTCTTACTCTGCTCTTCCCAGCGGACCTTGGCCAGTTCCAGCTCTTCGAGCAGCTTCTTTTCCCGGTCGCGGAGTTTGGCCGCTTCTTCGTATTTCTGGCTTTTCACCACCCGGGTTTTTTCGTGCTTGATTTCCTCAATCTGAGATTCCAGGGTCGCTACATCGGTGGGCACGTTGATGTTGCTGATGTGCACACGAGCACCGGCTTCGTCCATCACATCAATGGCCTTGTCGGGAAGATGGCGATCGGCCATGTAACGAACGCTCAAATCCACACAAGCCTTGATGGCTTCGGGGGTATAGCGCACCCCGTGGTGGTCTTCGTATTTATCCTGAATATTCTTGAGGATTTCGTACGATTCTTCCACGGTGGCGGGTTCAACGATGACCATCTGGAAACGGCGTTCCAGGGCTCCGTCTTTTTCAATGTACTGGCGGTATTCATCCAGTGTGGTAGCGCCGATGCACTGCACTTCACCACGCGCCAGGGCGGGCTTGAACATATTGCTGGCATCCAG
>JAGWYC010000220.1 GCA_018969565.1 Bacteroidota bacterium
AGAAATACTTCTTCAAAAAGGTTTCCAAAGTTACCTGTTCTTTTGAAGGAGGCATAGAGGTATCGAAGCCTAAAATACAGGCTTGAAATCAGCAGGCTTGAGGGATGGATGGTAATGGTGTACCAGGTTACGACAGCGGGTGCGCAGGGGCATGATGCCTGCGCGGTAAAGTCGGAAGAACAGATCCCAGTCTTCGCCGCCCCAGGTGGTGATTCGTTCATCCAGCATGCCGCTGCGCTCCAGGTGTTTCCTGTTGCAGGCCAGGATGCCTGTGCCTTCGCTTTGGTATTTCCAGCCATCGCCGGGATTGGGGCCCAGCATTTTGCGGCAAACGGGTGCCCAGGCCAGATAAGTTCCTACATAGCGCTGAAGTAATTTATCCAGAGAAGCGGGTACCGACATATCGGCATCACAGATAAACAGCAGTTCCCCCCTTGCCTGCCGGATGGCGCGATTGAAACAACGGCTGCGGGCAAAGGGCTCCTGCACGCTGCTGAACACCAGGGTGCCGTCCCATTTCGCTTTGATGGCCGCTTCCAGGTCAGGGTTGTCGGTGCTGCCGCAATCCGCTATGGACAACGCGATGCGTGCGCCGTGCTTCCGGGCCTCCATGAGGGAAGGCAGGAGCACATCCAGATAATGCTGCGAGCGATTGAGCAATCCGGTACATACCCATATTTCCTGCGTGTGTTTATGTCTGAACCCCAAACAGTTCCATAGCAGGTTGCAGATACCTCGCACATCGGTAAACAGGGAACTCCAGCCTACCAGTTTCCGCTGGGGACTTTTAAACAGGAACCAGGCCAGACGCTTGAGTTTTTTCATGGGGCGGGCTTATCCGTTCGCAGCGACACGCGACGGTCCATAATGAGCCAGGGCGTATATGCGAGCGCAAAGTTGGCCAGCGCGGCGAATTCAGCACCCAGCACATACCAGGGCCAGGGGCCCAGGTGGTCAAGCAGTGAAGCGGTAGGAGGCTTTTGACAGATAAACAGGTAATTGGCGTCAATGCTCAGATTCACCACAATGGCCACCAACAGCAGTGCGTTCAATGCCAGCATAGCCTTCATGATGTGGCGCGGCCAGGGCCGCATGCCATACACCACGGTGGCATAAACAATAGCCAGAATCATTCCCGGGTGGCCTATCCAGTAACGGAAATACATAAAATGAGGGAACTCTTCCTGAAGATCAGGAGTCAGCGTGGCCTGCAACATTCCGGCCAGGGCCCAGAAGTAAAGGATTTCGTACCACCACTGACGCTTCCAAACCAGAACCAGCACAATCGCCAGGTTTGAGAAACGGCACATCTGCAGGGGAAGATGTCGGCGCACATCGAAGGTGCCGGCGCATAACTCAAGGATGGTCCAAAGTATCCATGCACCGGCTATGCTGAAGCCGATGGCTGCGCCCAAACGATGTTGCCACTGTGTATTAAGATATTTTTTTGCAAGATGCGGGATGAAGATGATGCACAGCAGGCTGATGCCCATGGCCCAAAGATGGCTGGCGCTCCACTGCGTGAACTGCTCGTGGCTGAGCAAATACGTCCTGACTTCTTCCCTGAAAGAAGATTCCATAAAGCCGAATTAAGGTAAAAAAAATGAAAGCCGCTTATTGGGCTAACTTTTGTTGCCAGTTCCAGGCATCGCGGAGCATTTCTTCCAGGCTGTGTTTTGCGGTCCAGCCCAGGACCTGTTTCGCCCTGCCGGGATTGGCCCAGAGTTCAGGCACATCGCCCTGCCTACGGGCGCCCATCACCTTGGGTACAGGCACGCCATTCACCCGTTCGAACGTTTCTACCAGGGTTTTCACGGAAACCGGGTTGCCGGTGCCCAGATTAAATACTTCCCAATGCGGACGATCCTGCACCTGTTGCAAGCGATTCAGTGCGGCCACATGCGCTTCGGCCAGGTCCATCACATGCAAGTAATCACGTACCGCCGTGCCGTCGGGGGTATGGTAATCATCGCCAAAAATGGTAAGTGCCTTACGCAACCCTGCAGCAGCCTGAGTTACATAGGGAACCAGATTATTCGGAACTCCGAGCGGAAGTTCACCGATATGACCGCTGGGGTGCGCTCCGATGGGGTTGAAATAACGCAGGCACACACTGCGGAAAGAACCAGTATCGAACAAAATACGTTCTCCCATTTGTTTGGTGCTGCCATAAGGCGACATAGCTGCGGGCAGCGGAGTATCTTCATCAACAGGCATGTGCGCTGCCGACCCGTAAACCGTGGCCGAAGAGGAGAAGACCACATCGCGCACTCCGTGTTCCTGCATGGCCTCCAATAGACAAATCAGTCCGCCAATGTTGTTGCGGTAGTATTCCAGCGGTTTTTCAGAAGATTCACCTACCGCTTTCAGGGCGGCAAAATGAATGACCGCATCTATGTTGTGGCTTGTAAACAGGGCCTTTAAATCTGCTGCAGAAGTTACATCGCCCCTGATGAACAGAGGTTTTACTCCCGTAATGCGGGCAATACCTTCCAGCACAGATTCCGATGAATTGCACAGGTTATCAAAAATTACAGGCCTGAATCCGGCTTCCATCAGGCTCACCACCGTGTGAGAACCGATGAACCCCATTCCTCCTGTTACCAGAACCTGCTTCATTCAGGAAATTCTGCTTACCCTGCCCTGTTCCAAGCGGTATTGCTGTCCGCTTTCGGGACAAGTGGCCAAGCCTTCCGCATTAAATTCCAGCTTCTGTCCAAACTCACTCATCCAGCCTGTCTGCCGGGCAGGATTTCCCACCACCAGGGCGTAATCCGGCACGTTTTTCGTCACTACTGCGCCCGCGCCTATGAACGCGAATTGGCCAATATCATGGCCACAAACTATGGTAGCATTAGCTCCGATACTGGCGCCTTTGCCCACATGTGTTTTGGCATACTGATCGCGGCGGTTTACCGCGCTGCGGGGATTGATTACGTTGGTGAACACACAACTGGGGCCCAGGAACACATCATCATCGCAAGTAACACCGGTGTAGATGCTCACGTTGTTCTGCACCTTCACATTGTCGCCAAGCACCACATCAGGACTAATCACCACATTCTGGCCGAAGTTGCATTTACGGCCTATGGTACAACCACTCATGATGTGCGTAAAATGCCAGATTTTAGTTCCTTCGCCAATGCGGCAACCTTCGTCAATAACCGCGGTAGGATGCGCGAAATACGATTGCTCCTGTTGTTGATCCATTTTCTGCGAAAATACCGTATTAGCGCTGAATTCTGTTTTCGGGCAAGCTGCGCTCAGTAAAAAAGTCAAACAAGCATTTGACACACTGGCACTCTTTTTGATAGATTCGCGGCAGTGACTCAGGCCATCCGCTACTGGACGCTCCTTTTTATAACCGCTGTCAGCTTGTTGGTTCAAACAGGCAGGCTGCCGGATTTTATGAAAACGGGCATCAGCGAGAAGCATCAGCCCCTTCCCGATTCAGGCGAGGTCCAACTGAGCGAAAGCATTCAAGAAAGCGAAGAGAAACTTTCTTTTGGCTTTTCTGCGGATTTGCTTCCTGCGGAATTCCGGCTTGTTCCGGCTCAGAACCTAACTTGGGTTCAGATTCCTTATCACTTTCTTCCCAAGCGTAGCTTTTCTGAACGCCTGTACCTGAGAAATCGGGTGCTGACTATTTAATTTACTGCTTCA
>JAGWYC010000221.1 GCA_018969565.1 Bacteroidota bacterium
CATGGCGATGCAGGGTGCAATCCCAATCAGAACCAGTCCGTTCAGCAGGTGTGGTTCGTTCCGGAAGAACAGGAGGCCCAAGCCGTACATCAGCAATGGCGCCAAAACCCAAGTGACAAGCAGGAGCAGGGACAAGTATTTCCGTTTGTTCATTACGGAAGGCAGTAATTTTAAGTCCACCTTGGCCAGCGGCGGGTACATCATGGCAATGAGTCCTATGGCAATCGGTATGTTCACGGAGCCACGGCTCATGCCCTGCAGCATTTCAGGAATGGCAGGAACGGCCCAGCCGATGAGGATGCCGGCGCCCATGGCAAGGAAAATCCACAAGGTGAGGAATCGGTCTATGAAGGAAAGTCTTTTTTGCATGTTTTCGAAGTTCAGCAGCAGTTATTGAAGGCTTTGTCGAGGCTTAGTGATTCCTTGAACTTGTTCATGGCGGCAAACAGATGCATCAGGTTTTCCTTGTCTATGCAATAGCAGCTTTTAGCGCCATCTATTTCACCTTTAATCAGACCGGCATCCTTCAGTTCACGGAGATGCTGGCTAACGGTTGGTTGGGCAAGGGGCAATACACCCACTAAATCGCCGCAAATGCAGGTGCCTTTTTCGGCCAGCGTTTGCAGGATGGCAATCCGCGCCGGATGACCGAGCGCCTTGGCCCATGAGGCTAAATCTTGCTGATCGGGGGGGAATTCATTGCTCTTATTGCGTGCCATATTTGTTATTGCAATTATACGATAAATTGGTTAAAAGAAAATCCCGGTACTAAGCCGGGATGAACTTATCGTATTTCTTTGGAAAAAATCAGCGTATATCCGGTGGGAAGTGGTGGTCCCAGCACCCAGTGGGGTTCGCGGAATTTAGTGCCACAGCCTCCGCAGCGCAGGGCTTTTACATGGTAACGATATTCTTTCTTCGCCGTGTCAACAGTGATATTCCGCTCATAGCTTACGTTGCAGGCGGTGAACTGGGTGTTCATGCCCAAAAGCAGGTGCTTGCTGAAGTCAATAGTCTGAAGTTTGGCTGTGTCTGCGCAGTTTTTCAGATAGCGGTCGCGGAAGCTGTTGAATTCGGCCTGGTTTCGGATTACGGCGGTTGAGTCTAATGAGTTCGAGAAAAAGAAACAAGGCCCGAAGTCATAATCGGAGTGAATGGCTCCGGTATGGATGCTGTAGGTGTCCTTGCACTGCTGCTTACAGGCTGCGAAGAAGAGGGTGCCGCCCAGCAGCATTATGGTGAAAAGTGATTTCATGAGGTCAGGAATTTCTTACAGCCCGGTGAATGTTCAGTAATTGCTGCATCAGTCCTTCAAAGCGGTCTAAGGCCAACATATTGGCTCCATCGCTCAGGGCTTCGGCCGGGCGGGGATGTGTTTCGATAAACAAACCATCTGCCCCAACAGCAATAGCCGCTTTGGCAATGGTGCCAATAAGTTCGGGTTTGCCTCCGGTTACGCCGCTTTCCTGGTTGGGCTGCTGCAGGCTGTGTGTGATGTCCATCACAACCGGTGCGCCAAGGGCCTGCATTTGTGGGATATTGCGGAAGTCCACCACCATATCTCCGTATCCGAACATATTGCCGCGCTCGGTGAGCAAAATGCGTGAATTGCCTGAATCCAGGCATTTACGCAGTGCGTGTTTCATGGCACCGGAGGAGGCGAACTGTCCTTTTTTGATGTTCACAACCTTGCCTGTTTTAGAGGCGGCCACCAGCAATTCTGTTTGACGGAACAAAAAGGCCGGGATTTGCAGCACATCTACATACTCCGCAGCCATAGCGGCTTCGTGGCTTTCGTGGATATCGGTAACGGTGGGAATATTGAAGTGTTCGCCGATTTTTTTCAGGATCGTTAATGCCTGTTCGTCGCCGATTCCGGTGAAGGAATCCAGTCTGCTGCGGTTGGCTTTGCGGTAGCTGCCTTTGAAAATAAGCGGCAGTTGCAGCCGGTCGCAGATGGTAACCAGTTGTTGGGCAATTTCAAAGGCAATCTGTTCGCCTTCAATGGCGCAGGGTCCGGCCATCACGAAGAAATTACCTGTTTCGGTATGGCGCAGTTTTTCTACAGGGAATGGAAGCATGTTTAATATCCAAAGAAACTGTAACTGAAGGTTGTGCCACTCGGGCTGATGCCTTCAATGGTGATGCGGCCTCTGGCCTGTTCCAGGTCGGCAACCAGGTCTTCTGCCCTGGTGTAGCTGCGGCCGTTGAACTTGGTGATGA
Source organism: Bacteroidota bacterium (assembly GCA_018969565.1). Taxonomy (GTDB): domain Bacteria; phylum Bacteroidota; class Bacteroidia; order NS11-12g; family UBA955; genus REEB481. Next base: position 2,224 of record JAGWYC010000221.1, read on the forward strand.
TGCTTCCATCCTGAATACCCATACTGGCCATGCTGCCGTTCACGATATTGCTCACCTTGATGCCGGAACTGATGCGGTACCGCTGCATCTCCTGTTGATTCACCGGCTGGAAATCAGCGCCCAGCACTCTTGAGTTAATCATGTTGCGGCGCATCAGTTTGGTATTTCCTTCGGCATTCATCAGAGTAAGGCTGAACTCCTGTTCTTTCCCGTCGCGTAAAACAGTGAATTTAACAGTAGCTCCGGGACGATAATAGGCCAGGTGTTCTTCATAAAATGCCTTGTTGCTCACCTTGGTGCCGTCAATTTTAGTGATGATGTCACCGGCTTTGATGCCTGCCTTGTCTGCCGGGCCTTCTTCAATGGTGGCACTCACATAGGCACCTTCTGCCTGATTCAGGCTGAGTTTCTGCAGGATGGCATTGCTGATATCTTCCGTGGTAAGTCCCGGAAAACCACGCTGTACCTCGCCAAATTCCACGAAGTCCTTGATGATTTTCGCCACCATATTCACCGGAATGGCAAATCCGTAGCCGGTATAGGAGCCTGTTTGGCTGGCAATAGCGGTATTGATGCCCACCAACTCGCCGTTCAGGTTGACCAACGCTCCGCCGGAGTTGCCGGGATTGATGGCCGCATCTGTCTGGATGAAGCTTTCAATGGGGAATTGGTTGTTTACGATATTGATGTTCCGGCCTTTGGCGCTTACGATGCCGGCTGTAACGGTGCTGTTCAGGTTGAAGGGATTGCCCACCGCCAGCACCCAGTCGCCTATTTCCAGAACTTCGCTGTTGCCCAGGGTGATGGCAGGCAGGTTGCCGGCTTCTATTTTGAGCAGTGCCAGATCGGTACTGGGGTCTTTACCCACCACCTTTGCGGTGTATTCTTTTTTGTTGTTGCTGAGGGTAACGCTGATTTGTTCGGCATTAGCGATTACGTGGTGGTTGGTCACGATATAACCATCTGCGCTCACAATCACGCCACTGCCCGAAGAGGATACCTGTCCGCGGCTGCCGAAGGGGTCAAAATCCCAGAACCAGAAGGAACTGCGGTACTGAACGGTACTGACCGTTTTGATGAAAACCACCGCCGGAGTGCTCAACTTCGACGCTTTCACGAAACCTGCCGGCATGTCCTTGAGGTTTACCTGGCTGATTGGGCTGTTGCCGGCGTTGCCAAACCTGAAGATGCTGCCCGCATCGCTGCGATTTTTGTTGAACATCCAGGCGCCTGCCATACCGGAAAGTGCCGGGATAAATACACTAAACAGGATTTTCTTAAGAATTGGATGTTTCATAAACTGTTTTTTTCAAATTTTATGCCTAAAGCTGATGGCAAGAACGCTCCGACCATCTTGTGTAATACTGTCAGTCGCGCAACTTCCGGTCAAACCAGAAGGTGCCCAAGGGAATTAAAGAGCAGATTCCGGCTTGAAACC
>JAGWYC010000222.1 GCA_018969565.1 Bacteroidota bacterium
GTTTACCGGCCCTTGTTACGCATCCGGGACAACTGGGTTCAGCCATCTTCAAGCGCTCCATTTACGCGGCCTGTGATATTGAAGAAGGAACAGTACTCAGTGAACAAAACCTGAGGGTAATACGTCCTGCCAAGGGCCTTGCAGCAAAACGCTATTTCGACATCCTCGGAAAAAAAGCATCAAAGTTTATTGCCGGGGGAACGCCTATACGGGAGGATTTATTCCATTAAACACATTAAAACCAGAAACTATAAATATCAGCCATCATGATAGACCTTAGATACTGCAGCCGTTGCGTATTTCCGGAATCAAAACCGGATTTATTCTTCGACGAAAATGGCGTGTGCAGCGCTTGTATTGGCGCCGAAAAAAAGGCAAACGAAATTGACTGGGAACAGCGCCGCAAGGACTTCTTCAGCATCGTGGAACACTACCGCAAACCTGAAGGCCAGCCCGGATGGGATTGCCTGGTTCCCGTGAGCGGAGGTAAAGACAGCACCTATCAGGCCTGGTTCCTGAAATACGAATGTGGCATGAACCCTCTTTGCGTGTGCTTCGAAACCACCAATATCACCGAATTGGGCCAGCGCAACCTGGATAACCTTTCGGATATGGGCATGGATGTAATCTATTTCAAGAAGAACCATCCCGCCTATAAAAGCATGGTTGTGGAAGGCTTCAAGAGGGTAGGCGATGAGATGTGGCCCAACCACCTTGGTATCTTCACTATTCCCGTGATGGTGGCGGTGAAGTTTGGCATCCCCCTGATTGTTTGGGGCGAAAATCCGCAGAAAGAATACGGCGGCCCGCTGGAGAGCATCAAAAACAATGTACTCGACAGGGCCTGGCTTGAAGAATTCGGAGGCCTTTTGGGGAACCGAATCCAGGATATGGTTGGCGTGGACGGTCTTACCGAACGTGAACTGACACCGTATTTCTACCCCTCAGAAGAGGAACTGAAGAAGGTAGGCATTGTGAGCGTATTCCTGGGACATTACTTCTTCTGGGATGCCAGAAGGCAACTGGAAATAGTGAAACAACACGGGTTTTCGGTAAAAGAAGACGGTCCGGTGGAAGGTACTTATACCAACTACGAGAACCTGGATGAAAAAATGCACGGTCTGCACGATTACCTCAAGTTTGTGAAATACGGATTTGGCCGCGCCACAGACCACGCCTGTATTGACATACGCAACAACCGCCTCACCCGCGAGGAAGGCCTGAACCTGGTGAAGCAATACGATGGTAAATATCCGCACCTGAGCATCAACGAGTTCATAAAATACTCCGGAATGAGCAAAGCGGAAATTGACGCCATTATTGACTCCTTCACCAATCCGCTGCTGTTTTGCAGGGATGAAAACGGGGCATTCCTGAAGGACGAACACGGCAACCTGATTCGCAACTACGAGGTAAAATGAGCTGCGTCATCATCAACTACGGGATGGGTAATCTGGCCTCTGTGTCCAAGGCGCTGCGGAAGATTGGCGTGGAGCACAGCATTTCTGCCGACCCCGATGAGGTGATGCGCGCACAAACACTTGTTTTGCCCGGTGTGGGCTCCTTTCAGGCTGCCATGCAGAACCTGAACAGCAGCGGCTTGTCAGACGCCATCAAACAACGCATGGCTAAAGGAGATGCAAAACTCATCGGTATTTGTCTGGGCATGCAACTGCTGGCCGATACCGGTTACGAACCGGAACGCTGCCAAGGCCTGGGCCTGATTCCCGGTGAAGTGGTGCAGCTTCAGTGTTCCCTGCCTGTGCCGCACATGGGCTGGAACAACCTGGAGGTGCGCAACCCCACCTACTTCAGGGATTTGCAGGATCTGGACTTCTATTTCGTACACAGCTATCATTTCAGGCCCGCGCATGAATCAGATATCGCGGCCCTGACCGATTACGACGGACCGGTGGTTGCCGCTGTGCAGCGCGGACCCGTATTCGGTTGCCAGTTTCATCCCGAAAAAAGCCAACTGTCGGGCTTAAAAGTCCTGGAACACTTCTTCGCCGCACATGCTTAAAGTCCGAATCATACCGGTATTGACCTTCAATGGTTTTGCGCTGGTGAAGACCAAGCAGTTCGGCAATCCGCGCATGGTGGGAAATCCCATTCAGGCAGCAAGGGTATTCAACAGCAGGAACGTGGACGAACTGGTATTCACCGACATTACGGCCACTTACAGCGGAAGGAAAATCAATCTGCCTTTTGTAAAAGAAGTGATTGACGAATGCTTTATGCCCGTAACCATCGGCGGAGGTATTCGCAGCCTGGATGACATCAACGACCTGCTGAAAATCGGTGCCGACAAGGTGCTGATAAAAAACCTGGCCATCAACGACCGCACCTTTATTGCCGAAGCGGCACGCATGTTCGGCGCCCAATGCATCAGCGTGGCCGTGGACGCGCGCAAAACACCCGAAGGCAGCTGGGAACTGTATCGCAAAACCCCTACCGGCCTGGATGCAGTGGAGTTTGCCAAAATGGTAGAACAGGAGGGCGCAGGAGAAATCATCCTCACCTCGGTAGATCGCGATGGCATGATGGCCGGCTTCGACACCGATTTAGTCAATGCGGTGCTGAATGCGGTGAACATACCGGTCGTGGCTGTTGGCGGCGGTGGAAACCCGGACCATTTTCTGGAACTGTTTCAGAAAACCGGGATCAAAGCTGCCGGGGCCTCGGCAATTTTCTACTTCACTCAGTTTACCTCATTCGACATTAAGAAAAAACTGGGCGACCACGGTTTTCCCGCCCGCTTTATGGCTGCCGGTAACTAATGACCCCCAATCTTCATTTCCGCCCGGCCTCTGCCGAAGACTGCGCCCTGGTTTACGAATGGTTTCAGGATCCTGTTACCCGCGCCAATTCCTACAGCCGGAATACCGTTAGTATTGAAGACCATACCCGCTGGTTTGAAGACAGGATAAAACAGCAGCATGCGCCATATCTCATGTTCTATCAGGAAGGCAGTCCTGAAACGCTCTTAGGTCAGGTGCGCATTGACCTCAGGAACGAAGGTCCGGTCATTGGCATCAACCTGGCGCCTGAACACCGCGGGAAAGGATATGCAGCCACCATGCTGCGCAAAGCGGCTGAGTTTTTCTTCCAAAATAAAAACAATAAAACCCCGATACGGGCCTGGATTATGAATCATAACACCGCATCGCGCAGAGCCTTTGAGGCCGCCGGTTTTGTATATGACCATTCAGAGGATATTTCAGATATACCCAGCGCATTATTTCTATATAAACCCCAATGAAAGTAGTAGTTTTCAGTACCCATATTATCTGGCCCCAGCATTACGAAACCGAGCTGGAAATCATGCAGAATCACCTGAATCAGGGTGATGAGCTTGTTCAATTGGTTTGCAACAGCAGCTATGGCATCTGCGATTCCAATTTGGAACACAGTATGTTCAAATGTATGTATTGCACCAGCCGCAGAAAAAAAGGGGTTTCCCTGCTTGAAGGCAAGGTGCGCACCAGAGAAGTTCTGGATTATGTGAATGATAGTGAACGGGCCGAAGCCGCTGCGGTGCGTCATTCCTTTGATTCCCTTGACCACCTCCAGGAATACCATATTGGCAATTACCCGATTGGCTATGCCGTTGGTTCAACACTGGTTTCCAT
>JAGWYC010000223.1 GCA_018969565.1 Bacteroidota bacterium
GTCTGCACCGGCTTCTACCAATGCCGTGGCAAAAGAATGCCGGAAGGTATGCGGACTGATGCTCTTCTTGATTCCGCACAGTGCTGCCAGGTCGCGGATCATCGTGAATACCGATACGCGCGAAAGCTGTTTTCCGAAGCGGTTTAAAAACACATAATCCTTGTGCGCCGGATGGACTTCCAGGTGATTGCGCACCGCCAGGAAGTATGCCCCAAGTTGTTTCATGGCCATACCACCAATGGGAACCAGCCTTTGTTTGTTTCCCTTCCCGGTTACGCGCAACAGCGATTCGTCAACAAACACATCCTGCATCTTCAGTCCGGTAAGCTCCGACACACGCAGGCCGCAGGAATACAATACCTCCAGGATGGCGGCATCGCGTTCACCGAAGGGCTTGCTGCGGTCCACCGTGTTGATCATCAGGTCCACTTCTTCAGGACTGAGAAAAACAGGCAGTTTACGGCCCGTTTTGGGTGTGCGTATGTGCGCAGCGGGATTGAGTTCAATCTGCCGGTCCAGCAGCAGATAGCGGTAAAAAGCCTTCACCCCGGATAAAATCCTGGCCTGGGAAACGGGCGTAAACCCCAATTCGCCAATCCAGATCATGAAGGCGGTTAATTGCTCCGGGCTGAAGCGGCGTGGATCTTGTTCCGGTAGCCATTGTCGCAACTTAGCCACATCGGCATTGTAGGAAACCCTGGTATGTTCCGCCAGCGAGCGCTCCAGTTTCAGGTACGCCTGGAATCCGGACAGCAGTTGGTCCCAGGAAGCGCTCATGTTCAGGGCGCCAGTTCGGCGTCGCGGCAGTTCAGGATGGTTTTGTCGCCATCGTTCTGCACGAACGCGAATACGTGCATCTTCTGTGCATCCCAATGGCTGCGCAGTTTCACGCGATACTGCTTCTCAAACACTCTTCCTGCCTGTAGCGATGCCTTGAATACATCTCCGGAGGCGGCAGTGACTGCAGCGCGCAATACGTGGTTGTGGGTATATCCGTAGCGGATGCCGCCGGCGGTATCTTTATCACTCTGCTTACCAAGGATATCATCTTCAGAAAGTCCAATGGTCAGGCGGTGGGTTTGTCCGCTTTTGTCCTGCGTGTAAATCACCTTCACACGGATGATGGCTTCATGCAGCGAAGCGTTATATACGCTGTTCACTTCAATATTCAGCGGGGTGCTCAAGGCCAAGCGTTCATTCACACGGGCATCCCATTCGTTGATACCCAACAAACGAGAAGTACCGAACTGCGCCTGGTCAATCATGCCGTTGGGCATGGAGTTCACGGAAACTCCGGTAACATCAATCATTTCGTTTGCGGCCGCAGAATTCAGGGTATCATCCCCTTTCCAGGGCATGGAAATCAGGCCTCCCGGAATCGTATAATACACGGAAAGTAATTGCACCTTCCCGGCCCTGGAATCATAAATCTGTTTGGCCTTCACCGCAGCTTCCGGACAATTATTGCAGCGTACTCCCGTGATGTCAAACAACATCACGTGTTTGTCCTGCGCGGCGGGCAAGGTGGCTGTCACGTAGCTCGTGTCACTGAGGGGTTTTTCAATCTTTCTGATGACGAAGGGTGGTTCTTCGTCAATACAAGCGCTCAAAACCAATGAGGCGATCAGGGGAAGCTTCCAGGAACTGAAGTTCATACCAAAGTCCGAAATTAGGTATTTACCTGCACATGGCATGAACAAAATGAAGTCGGTCGGGGTTTAATTACTGCATGAAAAGAATTTGGTATTTCCTGGCATCCGGCGCGGTGCTCCTGATGATTAAAGGATGCATGAGCGGTCAGAGCAAAAGCGTCGCTGTGGAAGGTGCTCAGCCTACGGCCAGTTTTTATGAACTGAGCCTGGCATCATTGGATGGGAAAGATACCATCCGTTTCTCCGCATTTAAAGGCAAAAAAGTACTCATTGTAAACACCGCCAGTGCCTGCGGTTATACGCCTCAATACGAAGAACTGGAGCAGCTTTACCGGAAGATGAAAGACAGCCTGATCATCATCGGTTGTCCATGTAATCAGTTCGGTATGCAGGAATCAGGCAGTGCCGAAGAAATCAGTACATTTTGCAAAAAGAATTACGGGGTCAGCTTCCCGATGAGTGAAAAAATCAAGGTGCGCGGCGATGGCCAACATCCGGTGTATCAGTGGCTTACCCAAAAGAAACTGAACGGTGCTCTGGATGCCAGCGTGGCCTGGAACTTCAACAAGTTCCTGGTGGATAAAGAAGGAAGACTGCAGGCCTATTTCCCCTCAAAGGTGACTCCGATGAGCGAGGAACTGCTGGCCGCCATCCGCAAGTAACGGACTGAACCGACAATGTTCAGTTCCACTGATTGCTGAAGCGGTTGTAGGTGCTGAAGCCGAATTTCCAGGTACTGCGCAATCCGCCGCTCTGGTTGGAAGCAGCCACCGCATAATAGAAACCGAACTTCACCCGTTCACGCCACAGGCGGAACACCCGTTCAATGCCGGCAAATGCCTCGAGGTGGCGCATATTTCTTTCCGAAGAAAACAAGAAAGAACCTCCGGCTACTTCACGCAGTTCAAGGGGTTTCAGAAATGGAAGTTTGTTTACAATGCTGCCGTTAAAGCGGTGTATGTAATGGCCTTCAAAATAGCGGCGGAAGGTCGGATAGGTGCTGTCCAGCAACTGAAAGGTGTACAGTGGTGAAGTAAGCAGATACGGATCTCCACGGCGCTGATACTTGTAATCAATCAGTTGCACGTTGCGGGTATTGAAGAAGCGACCCGTGGTTACCCTGAATTCACTTCTGCCGGCAAGGCCCAACGGGAAATCGTGTTCCATCCGGAACTCCACATAATCGAAATCAGCCTGTGAGCCCGCCAGTCCTTTCCAACCCTTACGGTATTGCGCCACAAAAGTGGGCCACTTGGAGCCCAGAATCACCTTCTGGTAAGGCTCGCGGATGTACTTCTGAAATGGTGTGTACCAAAGTGTAATGCGCGTATAAGCAGCCGTATAGGGTTGGAAGGTCAGGGGCCTGTTATTTTCAAACAGCGAATCACCGGTGGCGTCGAAGCGATAGCCGGATATGTCGCGGCGGGCACTGTATTCCGTAGCAAGCCCCAGATACAGCCCGTTGGTAAGTTCCCCGCGGTGGGTGATGTTCAGATAGCGATGCTCGTAAAAATTCGATCTGCGAAACAGGTTGATGTACGCATCGAAGGGATTAATGAACCCGAAGTTCCGCCCGAGCGACACACTGAAGGTTCCTCTGGTGAAGGGATTATATAACCAGCTTGCGGAGATATCGCCCTTCAGGTCGCGGTTATTGATGCCCATATTCAGGTTTGGACTCAGGGAGAAGCGCTGCTTGTTTTTCAGTTCTTTCGATGCTGCTGCCTGGAAGTTAACCCTTCCTCCGCCAATCATCACCGGGTTATACGTGAACAACAGCGGAATAAAGGCCAGGTCCCAGCCTTTGTCGGGATTCACATATTGCTGTCCGGAAAGGAATAATTTCGTCAGCGTAACTTTATTGGTAACACGGGTAATACTGTCTTTGTAGGCTTTGCTTTCCCTGACGCGGCGCACCGAATCGTCGCGGTTCACGAAGCGCAGTTCTTTTTCGTTCAGCGGTTCCATGCG
>JAGWYC010000224.1 GCA_018969565.1 Bacteroidota bacterium
GGATATACCGAATTTTGAATCAATATGACCTACGGAAATCTGTGCATGGCCTCCTGCCATGATATGTGGATTGATTCGGATGCAACACGGATAGGTGTTTCCGTATTGCATGCCAAACTGTTCCAGAATACGCAGATTGTCAATATTCACCCGAACGCCCAATTCCACGGCTTCCTGAATTTCAGAAAAATCTACAGAATTAGGGGTATAAATGATATCAGCCGGAGCAAAACCTGAAAATAAACCTAAATGAACTTCTTCAATAGATACCGCGTCCAGGCCTGCTCCTTCTTCTTTCAGCAACTTCATGATGCTGATATTGGAATTGGCCTTGCAGGCGTAGTGCAGGCGCGTGCGCACCCCTGAAAATGCCGACTGTAATTTCCGGAACTGGTTCGTGATGGTCGCGGCATCGTACACATAGAGCGGCGTACCAAATTCCGAGGCCAGGTCGTTCAGGTTTACGCCCGACCATTCATACTGTTGACTGTCTTTATTTAATTGAATCATGGTTTGAGTTTATGGCAAAAAAGAAGGGCGAAGCAACTGCTCCGCCCTTCAGGAAATGTGTTATTACAGCGGAGGCTTACTGCTTCCGACGTTTACCTCCGAAATCAATTACGATGGGTGTAGCGATACAAATGGATGAATAAGTACCCACAACCACACCGATTAACAGAGCCAGTGAGAATCCTTTAAGCACATCTCCGCCGAAGAGGAACAGCACAATCAACACGACAAATACAGTCAGTGAAGTAACGATTGTTCTGTTCAGGGTCTGGTTAATGGCCATGTTAATCAGACTTCCTTCGTTCTTTTCTGTTCGATGCTCATTCAGGAATTCCCTGATACGGTCAAACACGATTACCGTATCGTTGATGGAGTAACCCACAAGGGTGAGGAGTGCAGCAATAAGATGCTGGTCCATTTCCAGGGGAAAGGGCAGTATCCCATGGAAAATGGCGAAGAAGGACAACACCACCAATACGTCGTGAATCAGGGCGATGGTAGCACCCAAACCATAAGCAATATTGCGGAATCTGAACACGATATAGGCAAAGATGCCCACAATGGCCAAGATGACCATAGTAATACTCTTATTCCGGGTATTGGCTGCGATGGCCGGCCCTACTTTGCTGGTAGCCAGAATTGGACCTTCCCCGTTGGCTGTCTTGGTCAGTTCAAAACCTTTCAAGGCGTTCAACACGGCGCTACCAACAGAATCACGGGCTTCTTTCATGTCCGTATTAATCATGTAGCTGGTAACAACTTTGTATTGTCCATCATTACCAATGGTTTTTACTTCATTGCTGGAGCCGGGCAGCTTCTCATCCAAGGCTTTCTTCAAATCAGCAACGCTGTAATTCTTCGCTGCATTGGTTTGAATCTGGAATGACCAACCGCCTTTGAAATCCAAGCCTGCAGGTATTCCCCCACGCACGAAAAACGCGACTGCGCCCGCTGCAATGAACAGACCTGACAGGATATAGTATTTCTTACGATTGCCCACGAAATTGATATTCTTTCCGCTGAGCACATTATCACTGTATGCGTATGAGAACTTAATATCTTTTCCTTTAGCCAGACGATTCTCAATCAGCATCCTGGACACCAACAGCGCGGTGAACATGGAACTGAAGATACCGATTACCAGGATGATGGCAAATCCATAAGCAGGACCTGCACCGGTGAACATCAGGATGATACCTGCCAGCAGCGTGGTAAGGTTAGAATCCACAATCGCGCTCAAAGCCGCCTGGAAACCGTTGGTGACAGCAGTTCTGAGGGATTTACCTTCGCGGAGTTCATCCTTAATACGTTCATAAATCAGTACGTTCGCATCCACCGCCATACCAATGGTTAACACGATACCCGCCATACCGGGCAGTGTTAATGCAGCTCCATAAGAGGACAGTACGCCAAGAATCAGGAAGATGTTCGCGAATACTGCGATGATAGAAATGATACCGCCGCGGTTGTAATAGAACACCATGAACAGGATTACGGCCAGGAAGCCGAGGATGAGTGACCATGAACCATTTCGGATGGCTTCTTTGCCCAAAGAAGGACCTACCACGTCGCTGGCCACAATTTTCGCGGGAGCGGGCAGCTTACCTGCCTTCAGCACGTTGGCCAGGTCTTCCGCTTCTTTCACGTCGAAGCTTCCGGTAATCTGGCTCTGGCCGCCGGTGATTTTAGACTGTACGGTAGGCGCAGAATACACTTTGTCGTCCAGTACGATGGCCACACAGCGATTCAAATTGTCGCCTGTAACCTGGGCCCATTCATTAGCAGCCGCAGGATACATGCGCATGTTGATTTCAATTTCGCCGGTCTGGCTGGTGCTTGCGAAAGCATCGCTGATCAGGTTCTGGTCGCCGGAAATGGCGGGCTTACCCAGTTTGTTATACTTCAGGAAATAGAGACCGTAAACATTGGTACCTTCAGCGATAGGCTTGGCATCCCAGGCTACTTTCACGTCGAAAGGCAGTTTTGATTTCACCAGCGGATGCTCAAGGATGGCCATTACCTTGGCCTGATTTTCCTTGGTAGCCAGGGCCAGCCTTGCTCCGGGGAACACCCTTCCCTGTTGGTCAGAGTTGGGCTGCAGGATTTTCATCAGCGGGCTGTTCGCAATCTTGCTGTCGGCAGCTTTTTGTTCTTTCTGTTGTTTGGCTTTTGCCAGAGAATCATTGCGCTTCTTGGTGGCTGAATCGGCAGCATTGGCCGCCACGGTAGCCGTTGTATCTTTCTTAGCAGCAATATTGGCACTGTCCTTCTTCGCGGTAGTATCTTTCGGTGCTCCGAGGTCTGCAGAAGCTTCATAAGCGGCTTTCAGATATTTTAGCGCCTGGTAGCCGTTCTTTTCGCTGTTGTCATAGGTTTCCCAGAATTCCAGACGTGCAGATTTCTCCAGCAGGTCTTCCATACGCTTAGGATTATCCACACCGGGAAGTTCCACGGAAATACGTCCTCCATCCAGTTGCTGAATGGTTGGCTGGGTCACATTACTTTGGTTGATACGCTTTTCAATCACGCTGTACACGCGGTCAACGGCACTGGTCGCTTCTCTCTTAATGTAGTTTACTACCTGAGCATCTGAGCTTGTGAATGTGATATATTGTCTGTTGTCGGTGTTGGCAAACAAATTAGCCAGTTTCTTGCCATTCGACACACGGTTGTATTCCGCAGCAAACAAATCCACAAAATCACCGCTTTGCTTGTTCATCTGCTCCTGTGCACCTTTAAGCGCTTTCATTAGGTCAGCGTCTTCCTTGTTGTTGGAAAGTCCGCGGATGATTTCGCTTTTTTCCACTTCAAGAATTACGTTCATCCCACCGCGGAGGTCAAGACCGAGGTTGATTTCGCGCTGCTTGCATTCGAAATAATTAAACTTGGCAAAGCCCAGATTGTAAATGTTGGTACGGCCAACAGAATCCAGATAATTGTTGTACACGCGGGGGTTGTACACTCCATTCTTGGTGGCAGCCTTTTTTGCCTTGTCCTCGAAACTGCGCACCACCCAGGTGAACGACAGTTGGTACACGCAGGCAAGAGCCAGGATGACGGAGATGCCAATGACGGTTCCTTTATTCTTCATTTTAGTTAAG
>JAGWYC010000225.1 GCA_018969565.1 Bacteroidota bacterium
TTCGCTTCCTTCAGGCAACAATTCAAACAGGTGTTTCGCCCATATTTTAGCCAGCCTCGGATCTGGGTTCATTACTCCGGCTTTGGCGTATTGAACCGCCAGGACGCTGTCCTTGATGGCGTAAATAGCAGCCTCCGATATAGCGATGCCGGAATCCTGGGTGAGGGCAATGAACATGGCGTTCAGGGCAGGGTCAGGCTGATCTTCCGCAGTGCTGCTCAGCCAGCGTAATGCTGCAAGGCGCACACTCCGTGAAGGGTCATTAAATACCAGCTCTTTCACGGTCGGGCGCAACAGACGGATGCTCTCCTCACGGGCATCCATCATGTACATATTTGCCATCAGCGCAGTTTCACGTACCCAGGGGCTGCGGTCTTTCAGGGCACCTAAAAAGAAGCCGGGCAGCAGTGGAACTTCTTGCGGCTCATAGCCTTCATAAAGGGCATCAATGATGGCGGCTTCGCGCATCCAGGCTTCCGGAGCCTGATTCAGTCGAACCTGCAAGGTTTTCAGTCCATCCGGACTCAGGGTGTCGGGCTCATCCGTGCCGGGGTTGCCCGTTTGCTGCACGCGCAAGGGGAAGGTTCCGCTGCCATCAAGCAGCCACCAGTCGGGTGTTCCGCTTACAGGAATATTGAACCGGTAGCTGTTTTCTGTTATTTCCACAGAGCGGTCCAGCATGACGGGATAAGTGCTGCGTTTGTTCCCTGCGCTCACCAGCACGGTGAAAGGCAGGCGAACCTGTTCCGGCCTGTGCTCGCCCCAATCTGCTTCAACCTTGAGTTCCAGGGTATTGGCTTCAGGATGATAAATGCCAGCTGCAGTAAGTTCAGGACTGGTTTCGTTTTGGTACCACTGCGTGAAAAACCAGTTCAGGTCTTCGCCGCTTACTGCTTCATAAGCCATCCTCAGGTCGGCCAGTTCCGCAGTGCCATAAGCATGTTGCTTCAAGTAGCTTCGCATCCCGGCGAAAAAGAGCTTATCGCCCAGATAACCACGCAGGTGATGCAGCAACAGACCACCTTTTTGGTAGCTCAGCGAATTGAACATTTCATCAGGATGACCGTGGCAATGATTCACCACCGGCCCCATGGGTGCACCAGAGCGAGAAATTGCCCAGCGCCAGCGGTCCAGCAATTCATCGGCCTTGTCCTTTCCGTATTTGTGTTCGCGCCACAAGTATTCGCCGTAGGTGGCAAAGCCCTCATTCAGCACCAGATTGGCCCAGCTTTCACAGGTAACCAGATCGCCGAACCAGTGGTGAAAGAGTTCATGTGAGATATAATCTTCTTCGGTATCGTCCAGGTGGTGTCGCTCGTCGTGCTGCAGGTTTGAGTTGTGTACCACGGCGGTGGTATTTTCCATGGCCCCGCTCACAAAATCGCGCACCACTACCTGATCGAATTTATCCCAGGGATATTCCACACCGGTGATTTTTCCAAAGAAATCAATCATCTCCGGGGTATTGCCGAAGACCATGTTGGCGTAGCGGGCGTACTCAGGCTCGGTGTAATAATGTACCGGAACATCTTCGCTGCGCTTGTCGGCAGTGATGGTCCAGTTACCGATGGCCACCATGGCGAGGTAAGGCGCATGCGGTTTTTCCTGCTGCCAGACATCGGTGCGGGTGCCATCGCCGTTTTTAGTGCTGTACAGCAGGGTGCCGTTGGACAGGCTCACCAGGGTGTCGGGGAAGCGCAGGCTGAACCACTGGGTGGTTTTCTGGTTCGGCGCGTCGAGCGTAGGGAACCAGTGGCTGTTGCTTTCCGTTTCGCCCTGAGTCCATACCTGCGTAGGCACATCCGGGTCCACATTCCGCGGGTCAATAAAGTAAATGCCTTGGTCAGCGGTGATGGCTTCCCCGATTTGTTTCACAACCTTTTTAGGAAGGGTATGGTAGCGCAGTTCAAGCTCAGCCGTGTCGCCTGCGGGGATGGATTGTTGGAAGAACACCGTGCAGGTGGTGGTATCGGCATTTTGCCGGTACATCAGAGGCTGTATGGTTTTCCCTTTCAGGTAAACCCCTTCGATGACCATTTTCTTTGCATCCAGCACCAGCGAGTCGCGATTCTTGGCGAAAGCGCAAAGCCGCAGCTTCGCCAGTCCGTTCACCCGTTCCGCAGGAATATCGAAATCCAGTTCCAGCCGTGTATGTACCAGGTTCCATAAGCGTGTGGCGGCGGGAATATAGATGTTGACTTCTCCGCTGGGTTCCTCGGAGAATTCCTCGTTAAATTCCGGAAAAACATAATCCTGTTCCTTCTTTTTGAAGAGGCCGCAGGATGCCAGGAGTATCAGAGGCAGAACGGGGAGCAGGATGCGGCGCGACATCAGAAGCGGGACAGTTGTTCGAAGCGGCCCACGCGGTTAGCGAGGTCTTGTTCGCTTACTTCCAGCAAGCGCTCGGGGCCGAATTTTTCTACGCAGAAGCTGGCCAGGGCGCTGCCGTGTACAATGGCTTTGCGCATGGTATCGAAATCCGTTTTCCCATGGCGGGCAATGTAGCCAATGAAGCCACCGGCGAAGGTATCGCCTGCACCTGTTGGGTCGAATACTTCTTCCAGGGGAAGGGCCGGGCAGAAGAAAATATCATCGCCGTGGAACAGCAGCGCTCCATGTTCCCCTTTTTTAATCACCAGGATGCGCGGGCCCATGTTGCGAATCACTCTGGCAGCTTTAACCAGGGAATATTCTCCGGAGAGTTGACGCGCTTCTTCGTCGTTGATGGTCAGCACATCGGCCAGGGTGAGGGTATGGCGCAGGTCATCCATGGCACTTTCCATCCAGAAATTCATACTATCCATCACCACCAGTTCCGGCTTTTGGTTCAGGCGTTCAATCACGGTGCTTTGCACTTTAGGACTGAGGTTACCCAGCATGATATAGCGGCTGCTTTGATAGCTTTCGGGAAGCACGGGGTCGAAGCTGCCCAGTACATTCAGTTCCGTGGCGAGCGTGTCGCGGGTATTCATGTCCATGTGGTAACGACCTTTCCAGTAGAACGACTTTTCGCCTTGTTTTACCTGGAGGCCGGATGTATTCACACCACGGCTGCGGAGGGTACCTACGAACTCCTGAGGAAAATCTTCGCCTACCACGGCCACCAGATTCACATGTTCATGGAGCAGGGAAGAGGCCAGGCTGATGTAAGAAGCGGCGCCGCCCACGATGCGGTCGGTACTGCCAAAGGGAGTTTCGATGCCGTCAAAGGCCATGCTCCCGACTACGAGTATTGACATAGGGTACAAAATTCCGGTATTTCCGGCAATACTTTCAGGCGAACAGGAATTCACCTGACTTTTTGAAAAAAATTTCTTTTTGAAGAAGAAAATTTTATTTTTGCAGCCCCGTGCAAGGGAAACTCCTCGATAGCTCAGCCGGTTAGAGCGAGCGGCTGTTAACCGCTAGGTCGTTGGTTCGAGTCCAACTCGGGGAGCAAACAGAAGCCACCGCAAGGTGGCTTTTTTGTTTGCCACGAGTTGGGGGAGAAGTTTATCCCGTTGATGCAGCTGTGCGAGGTACGAGCCTACAGATGCACAAACGGGGAGTCC
>JAGWYC010000226.1 GCA_018969565.1 Bacteroidota bacterium
GGTGCCAGGGTGCTGGCTGCCGATTTGCGTGAAGATCGTTTGCAGGATTTGCTGGAAACTGCCACGAAAGAAGGCCTCAATATGATTACCTGTAAGGCGGATATGAGTATTCAGGAAGACGTGGAACGGGTGATTCAAACAGCCATGGATCAGTGGCAAACACTGGATATCCTGGTAAATAACGCCGGGATAATGGACAATTTTGCTCCTGTGGGCGAACTTGATGACGCTACCTGGAATCATGTGATGAAAGTGAATACGGAAGCGCCCTTCAGGGCCATGCGCAATGCCGTGAAAATCTTTCTGGCGAAAGGGAAGGGCGTGATTGTGAACGTGGCTTCTGTGGGTGGTTTTCAGGCAGGAAGGGCCGGAGCAGCCTACACGGCCAGCAAGCACGCGCTGATTGGCTTATCGCGCAATACAGGTTATATGTATGCCAAATCGGGTATTCGCTGTAATGTGATTGCGCCGGGGGCAGTGAATACCAATATTGCCGAAACGATTGACTTTACCGCCATGACACCGTTAATCAACGAGCGTATCATGACCGGTCTTGCTTTGAATCCTCGTTCCGGCGAAGCCGATGAAATTGCCCGTGTAGCATTGTTCCTCGCCTCTGATGCGGCCAGTTTCGTCAATGCAGCGGTGCTTACCGTTGATGGCGGCTGGAGCGCCTACTGATACGCTTCTTTTTTTCAGCAACCGTTTGTAAACGATTGTCTGAAATAAGTGTTTTGTAATGTATCCTTGAAGGTTTTTTAACATGAAACGGTTCCTCCTATCCTCTATTGCCCTTTGCGGATCTTTCGCAGGTTTGTTTGCCCAGGAAGCTTCTATCTCCAAAGCAGATGTGCTGCGCGTACTGCGTGCTGTTCCTTCGGCGCTCGGTGTTCGTTCCGATGACCTGAAAGAGCTGGCGGTGCAGGATTTGTACTTCAGTAAAAACAACGGTATTACCCATGCCTATGTGCAGCAGGGGCTCAATGGCAGGAAAATTTATAAGGCCATCAGCGGCATCCATTTCGACAGAAAGGCATCACCGGTGTATCTCACCAAAGGATTTGTGCGCATTCCGGAACAAGTGGCCACTGCTGCGCCCCTGCCCATGTCCGTACTTCTGCAAAAAGCAGGCATGCTGCACGAAACCGATTTGTCTTCCCGCAATACGCAGGATATCACCGGCCTGGAACCTTTTCGGAATGAGTATAATCCCGCCATGGTGTATACCGAACAGGTTTACGCGCCGGTTGAAGAACGGCTCAAGCCCGCAGTGCTGGTAATTTATCAATCTGCCAACGGCACCGACTGGTGGAATATCCTCCTGGATGCGGCTCGTGGAAACATCCTGGAAGAACACAACTGGACATTGCATTGTGCGCCTTCAGCCGCTGCCGCCGCAGGTGGCAGTTACAATTACCATGTGTTCAATCTTCCTTCAGAAAGTCCAAACCACGGCAAACGGGTAACCCTGAACAACAGTCCTGATGACAAGGCCTCACCTTACGGCTGGCATGATACCGATGGCATTGCCGGTTCTGAGTACTTTATCACCCGTGGCAACAATGTCTATGCAAGCGAAGATGCCGATGCCAACAACAAGCCCGGTTACTCACCCAATGGAGGCAGTAGTTTGTTGTTCGATTACCCCTGGGATTCGCTGAGCAGCGACCCGGTTTCTTTCCGCGATTTCGCCATCACCAACCTGTTCGTGGCCAATAATACGGTACACGATGTGCTCTGGAACTACGGCTTTGATGAGCCTGCCGGAAATTTCCAGGTGAATAATTACGGTCGTGGTGGTTTGGGTGGAGATGAAGTGTTTGCCGATGCCCAGGATGGCAGCGGTACCAATAATGCCAACTTCGCTACGCCACCGGATGGATCGAATCCGCGCATGCAGATGTATATCTGGAGAAGCGGAAGCAGCTCCAATGTGTTTGAAGTGCTTAGTCCTTCCAGCGTAAAAGGGCGATATACTGCTGTTCTTTCAGGGTTTGGCCCTAAGCTCAGCGCCATTCCAATTACCGGGAATCTGGTTTGGGTGAACGATGGCTCTGCCAATCCGCGCAGGGGCTGTTCGGCCATTCAGAACACAGCCGAATTGCAGGGTAATATTGCTGTAATAGATCGCGGCGACTGTGTATTCCCTACCAAGGTGTTGAATGCCCAGAATGCCGGTGCAAAAGCGGTAATCGTGGTGAATAACCAGGCCGGTAATCCTTTTGCCATGAGCGGAAGCGGTACCGGCATCAGCATACCTTCGCTGATGATCAGCCAGGCAAATGGAACTACGCTTTCTAATTCCATAAGCACGGGAACAGCAACC
Source organism: Bacteroidota bacterium (assembly GCA_018969565.1). Classification (GTDB taxonomy): domain Bacteria; phylum Bacteroidota; class Bacteroidia; order NS11-12g; family UBA955; genus REEB481. Next base: position 2,327 of record JAGWYC010000226.1, read on the forward strand.
GGAACGCTTTACGACAGCAGCAGCGCCGGCAAGACCTTCGATTCTGACCTGGACCACGGGGTGATTTCGCATGAATACGGGCATGGCGTTTCCAACCGACTGACCTGCGGACCGGCCAACTCCAACGGCCTAACCAATGCCGAACAAATGGGCGAGGGCTGGAGCGATTTCTTCTCCTTGTCATTCACTGCGCGTAAAGGAGATTTGGGTTCTTCATCACGTGGTATCGGTACTTATCTGCTTGGTCAGCCTGTTACCGGTGCAGGTATCCGCACTTATCCTTATAGCACCAATATGGCGGTGAATCCGCACACATATAACAACATCAGCAAAGCCCTCAGCGGAACCCGGGTTTCTCCCCACTATGTGGGTGAAATCTGGTGCAGCATGTTGTGGGACCTCTATTGGAACATGGTAGCGCGTTACGGTTTTGACGAGAACCTGAGTACCGGTAAAGGCGGAAACAATAAGTGCATTCAACTGGTGATTGACGGAATGAAGCTTCAGAAATGCAATCCCGGCTTTATCGATGCCCGCGATGCGATTCTTAAAGCCGACTCCATCAACAACAAAGGCGCTAACAGCCAGTTAATCTGGGAAACCTTCGCCCGCCGCGGGTTGGGCGTAAATGCCAATCAGGGAGACCCGGATGATGTTACCGATGGTACCCAGGATTTCAGCGTCCCCGGAAGCACCGGCGTTCAGCGCATAGCAGATCGTCAATGGCGCATGTTTCCCAACCCGGCAAATACAACGCTTTATCTTGAGCCGCTTAACAGCCGCGGTGCTGTGAACATTCGCATCAGCGACCTGAGCGGACGAATAGTTCTGGAGCGTGCCTTTGCTGATGCTGCCGATCCAATCACCCTCGACATTTCAGCCCTGAGTAACGGAATGTACCTGCTCCAGGCCGGACAGGGCGCAGCCATGAAGTTCCAGGTGATGAAATAAGGTAGGGATAAGGGATAAGTGGTAAGTGGTAAGTGGTAAGTGCCGCTTATTACTGGTTTTTCACGGTCGTTTGCTCTATTGATTTAAAAGGAAGGCAACGGGCGGAGTTGCTGAAAAATACCGGAGAATCATACCCTTGCCTTGCTCTGTTATGATGGCAACCGATATACCCACTCTACCCATTACAGCACTTACCACTACCGATATGTCATCCCCCCGTAAGTGAATGCAATGAACGACAGGGGGGATTA
>JAGWYC010000006.1 GCA_018969565.1 Bacteroidota bacterium
GTGTTTAAGGAAAGTCGCTTCTTGCTTACCGACTTATACCCACACGCAGCGCTTTCCCTACCCGAGCGCTGCACGTACCTGCCAACGCCTGCCGATGCCCGATACTATGAAGCAATACCCGGCAGCAGCATCAGCTTCTTCAACACCTTCCACCATTTCAGCCTTGAAGAACAAAAAGCCATCATCGCCGGGCAGCTTTCCAAAGGACATTGCCTGCTGGTAGCGGAAATCCTTACGCCGGATATCTGGTGCGCCCTGCGCATCTTGTTGGCCACTACAATCGCTCAGGTGTTATTCGCGCCATTTGTAAAACCCTTCAGACTCAGACGTCTACTTTTTACCTGGATAATACCCATCAACCTGCTGACCGTTACCTGGGACGGATTGATCAGCGTGTATAAAAGCCTCGGAAAAAAACGTCGGAGGGAATTAGCCGCACACGCTGAAGCGCTGGGTGCCGAGGCCCGCTGGGTCCAGGCGGGCAGCAGGCTGCTTCCAGTGCAATTGTTACTCTGCATCCCGGCGACGGAAAAATAAATGGCATTGAAAAATGCTTCTTACCTTGCCGCTGTGTTCAGAAAATGGGTACATCCGTTTTTGGTACTATGGCGGTTTTCAAGACCGCACACCATCATCGGTTCTACATTCAGTGTAAGCGCGTTGTTTCTGCTGGCGCTGGCAGAACAACCCGGTTGGAGTTCTTTAAGAGCAGTTCTTCTGCTCATCACCCTGATCTCCTGCCTGGCCTGTAATATCTTTATCACCGGACTGAACCAGTGGGCCGATGTGGAGTTAGACCGCCTGAATAAACCCAGGCTGCCCATCCCTTCCGGCATGTTAAGTAAAAACCAGGCACTCAACATCAGCCTGGCTTGCCTGTTGATCGCGCTATTGCTTGCCTTATGGCTTTCCATTTATTTTTTCATTCTTATTGCCCTCATCAGCCTGATCGGCGCGGTTTATTCCCTGCCGCCCATCAAATTCAAGAGGCATCACTTGGGCGCTGCTGCTGCCATCTCGCTGGTGCGCGGCTTGCTGGTAAACCTGGGCATATTCCTTCATTACCGGATATTTCTAACAGGAAGTTTCAGCATTCCTGAATTTTTATGGCCGCTTACCGCATTTGTTTTCTTTTTCAGCCTGGCCATTGCCTGGTTCAAGGACATCCCCGATTCTGCCGGTGATGCGGTTTTCCATATTCGCACCGTTGCTGTGCAATACTCCCGCACGGCCGCGCTGAGGCTTGGTTTATGGCTGGTAACCCTTTCCTATTTTGCTTTGGCATACTGCTTTGGAAAGGGTTTTCTGACACCTCAGGTTGATTGGATTGCCGCCGTTCATATTGGTGCAGGGCTTTCATTTTTTATTCTTGGTTACCGTCTGGATGTGCGTAACAACAAGGCAGTACATCGCTTTTATATGGGATTCTGGGGCCTGTTTTTCCTTGAATATATCCTATATACGCTGGGTATCTGGTGGCCAATAATAAGCTGATCTCCTAAACTAAGCCTGCCTTACTTTGTTTTCAAGAAATGAACGCTGAAGGGAAGGCGATGGATTATCGCCGTTACTGGGAACAGGGGATGAGCTATGAAGCCTACCGCGCCTTGATTGCGGCGCTGCATGCCGAGGACAAGACAACCGGTTCGAACCATTCGCCGGAAATGCTGGAGTATTCCCGCTTGAATGAACACCGCATGGAACGAGTGGAAAAGCGATTTCTCTTGTCTGAAGCTTTAGGCAACTTGATAAGGAGTCTGGAATCACCGCTGCGCTGGCTGGTTTTGTCTGAAGCCTGGTGCGGGGATGCGGCACAGAATGTACCGGCATTGCATCATGTGAGCGCGTTAAGTGGGGGTAAAATCGAAATGCGCTTGCTGCTTCGCGATGAACATCCTGAGCTGATGGATCAGTGGTTAACCAACGGAGGTAAGAGCATTCCGAAGCTGATTCAACTGGACGCGAATTTTGATGTATGCGGAAGCTGGGGCCCCCGTCCTGCCGAAGCGCAGCGTATGGTTAATGAAGCCCGCGCTGCTGCGGAGGACCACCATGTTTACGCGGAGCGGATACACAAGTGGTATGCACAGAACAACAGCGCAGACCTGCAAGTCGAGCTCTGCACTTTATTGAGTTTATAAAACGAGCACTGAATCCAAACAAAAAAGCATCCGCCGGGGCGGATGCTTTTTTGTTTTCATACTGGCCTGATCAGGCGTCGATTTTCGCGTATTTGGCGTGTGTTTCGATGAACTCGCGACGCGGCGGCACATCATCACCCATGAGCATACTGAAGATGCGATCCGCTTCGGCGGCGCTATCCAGTGTTACCAGCTTCAGGGTGCGGCGAGCCGGATCCATGGTCGTTTCCCAAAGCTGTTCGGCATTCATTTCTCCAAGACCTTTATAACGCTGCACATTCACGCTGTCTTCGCGGCCTTCACCGGCTAAAGCCTTAACGGCGGCATCGCGTTGGGCTTCTGTCCAGCAATACTGCTGCTCACGGCCTTTTTTCACCTGATACAGCGGAGGAGTAGCGATATATACATAGCCGCTTGTGATCAGCTTGTTCATGTATCGGAAGAACAATGTGAGGATTAGGGTACGAATATGGCTGCCATCCACATCGGCATCGGTCATGATGATGATTTTGTGGTAGCGCAGGTTATCCAGGTTCAGTTCTTTGGCGTCATCCTGGGTTCCAATGCTTACACCCAAGGCGGTGAAGATGTTTCGGATTTCCTCGTTGTCGTAGATTTTATGTTCGAGGGATTTCTCCACGTTCAGGATTTTACCGCGCAGGGGGAGGATGGCCTGGAATTCGCGGTCGCGCCCTTGTTTTGCTGTTCCTCCTGCTGAATCTCCTTCCACCAGATAAATTTCGCAGATACCCGGATCGGAACTGGAACAATCGCTCAGTTTGCCGGGGAGGCCCATTCCGCTCATAGCGCCTTTGCGCTGCACCATTTCACGGGCTTTACGCGCAGCGTGTCTGGCCTGTGCGGCAAGAATTACCTTCTGCACAATGGTTTTAGCTTCCTTAGGGTGTTCCTGCAGATAGTTATCGAGCATTTCTCCCACAGCCACATCCACGGCACCGGATACTTCACTGTTTCCGAGCTTGGTTTTGGTTTGCCCTTCAAACTGAGGTTCGGCTACCTTTACGCTGATTACACCGGTCAGACCTTCACGGAAGTCATCGCCGTTGATCTCGAATTTTACGTTTTTCAGCAGGCCTTCTTTTTCTGCATAAGCCTTCAGGGTTCTGGTGAGTGCGCGACGGAAGCCGGCCACGTGGGTTCCCCCTTCAATGGTGTTGATGTTATTGACGTATGAATGCAGGTTTTCGCTGTATCCGTTGTTGTACATTACACTCACTTCCACCGGGATTCCCTGCTTCTCTCCTTCCATGTAGATGGGTTCCGGAATCAGCTTCTCGCGTGTTCCGTCGAGGAACATCACGAATTCACGCAGACCGCCTTCGCTGAAGAACTCCTGGCTGTGGTAGCCCTCTTCTTCACTGCCGGAGCGGCGGTCGGTGAGGGTCAGATGAATGCCTTTATTCAGGTATGCGAGTTCCCTCAAACGATTTTCCAGGGTTTCAAAATTGTACACCGTATTCTGGAAGATGGTATTATCCGGGGTGAAGGTTACTTCAGTACCGCGCTGATCGGTTTCACCAACCACTTTCACGTCGTACTGAGGTTTCCCTTCCCGATATTCCTGCTGATAGATTTTTCCTTCGCGGAACACACGTACGGTCATGTGGGTAGAAAGCGCATTTACGCAGCTCACGCCCACACCGTGTAAACCTCCGGAAACCTTGTAGGTATCTTTATCAAATTTACCGCCTGCGTGCAGCACGGTCATCACCACTTCCAGGGCAGAGCGTTTTTCTTTGGGATGAATATCCGTAGGGATACCGCGTCCATCGTCAAGCACCCGAATGGAATTATCTTCCAGAATGGTTACCTGAATATTGCTACAATGACCCGCCAGCGCTTCATCAATAGAATTGTCAACGACTTCATATACCAGGTGGTGCAGCCCCTTCAGGCCTACATCACCGATGTACATCGCCGGGCGTTTTCTTACCGCTTCAAGGCCCTCAAGCACTTGAATATTCTCTGCACTGTACTTATTTGATTGTGGTGAACTCATGTATCCGTAAAACTTCCTTTTTAAGAGATGGTAAAAATACCGCTAAACCCACGCGTGAGGGCTAAAAGAAGGGCATTATTATCCACAAGTTACGCCGAATTTTCAGGGCAAAAAGCGCCACAACTGGCCTGTTTCCCTCAGGTAATCCAGTGCATACCTGTACCGGGCGGTCTGGTACTCCACCAGCTTCAGTCGGCTTTCCAAAAGGCGGATTTCGCGTGTATTAACCAGAAAGAGGGTGCTTTCTCCGGCGGCAAGTCGGGCCAGTTCTGCATCCAGCAAGCCCTGATAACCGGCCACCACCTGTCTGTAATCCTGTTCCAGCTTGCTGTAAGTTAGGTACATGTTCCAATAGGCCTGTAGTTTTCTGGTGGTTTCCAAGACCTTGAGTTTGTATTTGATTTCCGCCTGTTCCAGCTTGATGTCTGCCAGACTATAGGCGGCTCGTTCCTTGCGCAGGAACAAGCTGGATTGCGCCGTGATGCCCCAACGGTAGTTGTTCCAGTAGGGCACCCATGCGGGATTGGGGCGATACATGCCTTCCGTGAGGATATTGTACTTCAGGTTCAGTTCGGGAAGCAGCGCCTGTTGCTTCAGTTTGCGCTCCAGGCTGTAAAGGTTCAGGTTCAGGTTTTGCTCCTTCAACTGCGGTTGAATTTGCTGCACATCACCGCGTATGCGATTAAAACTCCAAACCGCCGCCATGGAATCCAACACATTCAGGCCCAGGGCTGAGGGTTTCAGTATGTCTGTCATTTCCAGTGGCTCGCCCTGTTCGTTCCAGAGGTGTACACTCAATTCAAGCGCTGTTTTGAGCAAGCGTGCCCCTGCGGCATCGCGGGAAATGGCGAAGTTTCTGCGTAATACATCGTTTTCCAGGGTATCAATTCGCGCGCGCTCACCGGCCTGAACCGATTGTTTCACCTGTTCCAGACGCAGTGTTCCTATGCGTGTTGCCGCGGAATAAAGTTCATGCTCCAAATGGGCTCCATACCAGTTTACATAGGCCGAGAACACATCGGCAAAAAGACCATTCAGCAAAGTCTGTCGCTCAAATACCGTGCTTTGCACCTGTACTTTGGCCATGGCCAGTGCCGTTCGTCGCTGGTCGGTGAGCAAACCTTGCATCAGAGGCATGGATAAACCGGCATAGGACAAACCGGAAGAGGGCAGGACCTGACCGGGATCGATGTTGGTGCCCAGCGCCTGTTCATACCCCAGTTGCCCTTCTAAACCAAACCAAGTGGGTACTTTCAGTCCCGTATGCAGAATGTCGTAATAGTTTTTCCCCTGGAACTGCTTATTGCTGTTGTCAAGAAAGAACTTGGGATCAAAGGCTCCGCGAGCCTGCCTCAGGTTCATGTCGGCTGAGCGGGTAAGCAATTGTGCCTGTCGCAGGGCCGGGTGATTGGTCGCCACCAGATCAAGCACGGTTTTTACGGGAAACAATACACTGTCAGCCTGGCCTTTTAATTGCAAGACCGGAAGCAAACAGCACCATATCAGGTACGTCAGGGCTTTGTTCATTTTGCCGGCTTAGAGGTTTCCGGGTTCACCGTTCCGTAGTAAAAGTTGGGAGGGAACCCATTCAACTGACGCCATATTTCATACCATACCGGAACCCTGCCGAGCAAGGCTATACCCCTGGCACCGCTGCCCACGCGCAACAAGGAAGGCCATTCCTTAGCGTTGGCCTGAGGTGCTACCAGCACACGGTATTTTCCATCTTTGCCGGGAAAAGGATCTATGGCCACCACTGCGCCCGGAAAGGTGCCATAAGTCATGGCAGGCCAGCCGGAAAATACCAGAGCGGGCCATCCATCGAACAGGAATCGCACCTTGCTTCCCTTGCGTATCAGCGGTAAATCCATGGGATCAAGATATAATTCCACGGCAAGACGATAATTGAGGGGCATAATGGAGCAAATCGCCTCACCTTCCTTCACAGTTTCCCCGATTCCTGCGGTGAGTGCCCGAGTGATAATCCCGTCCTGAGGAGCAGTTACCACATAAAAACCCGAGCGGATTTTATAGTTGCTCAGGGTATTTCTCAATTTGGCTATTTCTGCCTCTGTTTCCATCTGACCGGAAACAGCGCTGAAACGCTCGCTTTCTGCCTTGGCCAGCTTTTCGCCATACTCATTCGCAATATTCCTCAGTTCATATTCCGCATTGGCCAATGTTGATTTGGTGATGTCATACTTGTTTTCCATAGCATTCACCTTGGCAATACTTTCCTGTAATTTCAGCTTTCTGCTTTCTACATCCAGTGGTGATTTCAGGCCCTGAACAAGCAATATGGAATCACGTGTAAAACGGGTACGGGCAATGGCAAGGTCTGTACGCGCCGCCTGCAATTCAGCCAATTCGGCATTGAGCTTGAGTTTTTCCTGCGTGACCTTGTTGGCTGCCTGCCGGTATTTCAAGTCCTGCAGCGATTCGAGGCTGCTGATTTGTTTGCTGATGGCATTCACCTTGGAGCTATATCCATCCAGCGATTGCTCTTTGCTTTTCACCTGCCTTTCGGTTTGGTCGAGCAGTCCGGGATCTAAATAGTTGTCCTTGATTTCCGTAATCAACACAATCGTATCGCCCTTGCGCACGGTATCTCCTTCCCTCACGAGCCACTGGGCAAGCCTGCCGCCAATTACCGTGTGAACCTCCTGTGGTCTTTGATCGGGAAGCAGGGTTGTTACTTTCCCATAGGAATTGATGTTTTGGGTCCAGGGAAGGAACATGAACACGAGAATAATGATGAGCAGTGCCCACATCATGCGTCCCATTCCCTTTCTGGTCCAGAAACTCTCTTTGAGTTTGCTGAAACTGCTCAGGTTCGTATCTCTTGAATCAGGTTTTAATTCCATCTTACTGCCACATAAAATTGTTAAGACGTTCCGGCATATTTCCGGTTTGTAATTTTCCGTAGTCGCTGAAGCCTTCTTCGTGCATTTCTATGCATCGGTCAAAACCTGCTGCTACAGGAGCGAGGTTGCTTACCACAATCACCGTGGCTGGCTGTTCCTGCAAAAACTGAAGAATATCCTGTAGCTCTTTGCGGTCGAAGGCTGTCCAAATATCATCTACCAGAATCAGCGAAGGCTGATGATACAAGGCTCTGGCCAGGGTGATTTTCTTTTGAATATGATTGGGAAGGGCCCGTGTGCCTTCAAATGGAAACATCAGGCCCTTATCGGCGTGGCGCACAAAATCGGATAAATGCAATTTCTCTATCAGCACTTTGATGCGTTCGGCGGGTGCTTCATCAGACAGCGTGATGTTGCCTGCCAGGGTTCCTTTGAATATACCGGAGGACTGCAGGCAAATGCCCACCCTGGCTCCATAATCGGCCAGATTCAGGTTGTCCAGCGGGACACCGGCTACCATCATTTCGTATTGTTCATCAGAGAGGCCGCTGAACCATTTCAGGATTCGTGTTCTGCCCGAACCCGGTTGACCACAGATACAGATTTTCTCACCTGCTTTCACCTGAAGTACATCTTTGCGCTGCCTGCGGTCGTAGATGCTCAACTCGGGCGCATAATCCATGTTCAGGTGAACTCCGGTGGGGCGTTCATCTTCACGGTCGGTAACCTGAGCCACCTTTTCCAGCGCAATGGCCGCATCATAAATATGTTCCACACTCAATACCAGTTTTTCAACGGATTCCAGCAACAGAATCACCAGAATTTCACTGGCCACAAATTGCCCCAGATTGATTTGCTCCTGAACCAGCAGCACGCTGCCCAGGAAGAGCAGACTGCCAATCAACAAGGTCTTCAATACAACGGTGAGGCTTACCTGCGACATCAGCACCTTGAAATGCCCGTCTCTTCCTTCCAGGTAACCGTCCACATAGGCATTGGTACGCTCCATGTGGTATTGCCTGCGGGATTGCAGTCGAAAGATGTTGCGGTTGGATGCTATCTCCGTGAGCCAGAAAGCCGTTTTAAATTTAAAATCACTTTCCTTGCGGGATGTGATGATGCCACGTTGCCAGGTAGCGCGGATTACCGCTGCCAGTATCACCACCAGGCCTGCGCCTATGGCAATAAACAGGGGGTGATACAACGACAACAGAATCAAGCCGAATACCAGTTGCAGCAGGGATGAAGTAAAATCCAGCAACAACTTTGAAAAACTCTTCTGAATGGTAATGATATCAAGAAATTTATCCGACAATTCGGGCAGGTTAGGATAAATGCGCTCCGGATAAACCGAAGCCGCAAGGTTCCTGCTGAAACGCATGGCCACATGCACAAACAACCTGCGCTGAATTACCTCTAAAATGGACATTTGTGCCAGGCGTGTGATACCGGCCAACAGCACGCCCAAGGTGACCATCAATGCCAGAATAAACCAGGAGGAAGACAAATTTCCACCGAGCACTAAGCCAACCAACGCCTGGATACCCAGAGGCAATGACAGATTTATCAGACCGCTGAAAATGGCATAAACATAAAGATAGGTTACGTTGCGCCGTTCCGAACGCACCAGTTGCAAGATGCGTTTAAATGGTGTGACGTGGATATCAGAAACTTGCATGCTCTTTACTTTCTTGTTGTGGAATTAATGAAAGAAGAAATCGGGTCAAGGATGTTGGCGCAGACTGCACTTCGGTGAGTTCCGGGAGATGCCTCAACAGAAATTGCTGTTGCATGGCGCTGTCCACAAAGGTGGCCGCCCAGGCTCGGGGATAGGGATAATCGGGATTTGCTGTTCTCAGGGTTTCTGCTACCAGGCCGGTAATACGGGCATAGCCGTTCAGCATACCCTTTTGCCAGTCGGAACCGGTTTCTGTACCCAGATGCACCTTTACAGATTCACTCATGGCAATGGCATACAAATGCCCGGCAAATTCATCCTTTCCGGCCTGTGCCACAGGACCAGTCAGTAATTCAGCCAAACGCTGCAGCCGCTCCAGCGGTTCGTTGATATGCACCGTTTCCTGCATGGCTTTGTACTCCAGAGCATTCCAGTAACGATTCAACAAATACAACAGCAATTGATGTTTGTTGCTGAAATAGCGATAAACCGTGGCTTCTGTGATACCTGCCCTGGAGGCTAATTTCCTGAACGTAAACGATTCAATGCCACCGCATGCCATCATCTCCGCTCCGAACAGCAGAATATCACGCCCAGTTTCACTGCTGTCAGGGTCTTTCAGATAAGCTGGCCCATTCAGCAATCTCCCCACCTCAGTGTGTATGTCTGAAGAATCCATTCGACTTTATAGTATTACTATAAAAACAACAAAGTAATACTATTGTTTGCCCCCGGAGTGCGTTTTACTTTCCTCTGCCCTGTACCATAATCAGGATGGTGTACAGCATAATGCGCACGTCCAGCCCGATGGACATATTTTCAAGGTAGAGTATATCGTAGCGCAGCCGTTCCACCATCTCGTCCACATTTTCGGCATAACCAAACTTTACCTGCCCCCAACTGGTAATACCGGGCTTTACGCGGTGCAGGCGGCGGTAATAGGGCGCCTTTACCAGAATCTGATCAATAAAATGCTGACGTTCCGGCCGCGGCCCGACCACACTCATTTCTCCCTTGAGCACATTAAAAAACTGGGGCAATTCATCCAGACGGGTTTTTCGGAGCAAACGACCAATGGACGTGATGCGCGGGTCTGTTTTGGATGAAAGCTTCGGACCACTCAATTCCGCATCCTGCTTCATGGTTCGGAACTTGATGATGTTGAAGGGTTTACCCTTATATCCGATGCGTTCCTGGGTGTAAAAAACCGGGCCCGGAGAACTGAGTCGGATGGCAGCGGCTACCACGAGCATAAATGGCAGGGCAAGAATCAGGGCAAGTAGTGAAAAGAGGATATCGAAGATGCGTTTGGCCGATTTCTGCCAGGGGGGCATCACTTCAAAATCTACTTCGAGCAAGATGGCACCCAGAATATTGTTCATTTTCACCAATCCTACCACCATACTAAAGGCATCGGGCAGGATTTTCAGCCGCACAAATTCATTTTGCAGCATGTTCACCAGCGCCGGCACATCCTGATGTTCCTCTTCTTCAACAGCGATAATTACTTCCTCGATACCCAGTTGGTTGATGAATTCGGGCAGGCGTTCGGCTAATCCCAGTTCGGGAAGTGGCCTGTGGAATGTGGCCACCGGTTCTGAACCGAGCCGCACATAGCCCACAAATTGAAACCCTTCTGACCTGGGTGCTTCGTCCAACTCGCGAAACAGTCGGGCGGCAGCAGGCCCGGAACCAACCAGTAAGGTCGGGAAACCCAGGCGCCGTTTCTGTATTTTCCGAATCAGTGCGCCGGCAATCAGCAATCTACCTGATACGGTAAAAACGAAGTGCAGACTCCAGAAAACCATCAGCGAGCGGTAATAGTCGCGATAATCTGCCACGGAATCATCAAGAATCAGCACAAAAAACACGGCCAGCCCGCCAATGGTGGTGCTCACCAGGGTTCTCCAGAACTCCCGGATGCGCGAGCGGCGCAATATGTCCTGGTAATAGCCGCTCAGGGCGTAGAACAGAAGCCAACAGGAAGGAAGCAGCAATAATCCAAGCATCAGATTGGCGTCATCGCCCACCTGTATGCTGTACCCATGCTTGGCCGACTCGATAAAATCCTTCCTGAACAGGAAAAACAGCCACCATGCAGCCAGCGCCGAAATAAAATCGGACAGCAGATACTTGAGAATCTGGCGCTTGCGGTTCAATTCAGGTAAGAAAGTTTCAAATTGTCCAGCCCGAACCTGGTGCGTTCCAGGAAGCCGGTCTGTTTAATGATTCCAAAGTAAATCTCTATGGGCGTTCCGGCCGTAAGAGAAGCCAGTTCCACATTGAGGTTCAGGTACACCTTTCGCCATTTCCCATTTGTTTCAGGAAGCAGCACCAGCGGCACTTGTTCGTATAATGTCCCTGACAACTTGAACAGGCCGGTCTGCAGCGGAAGATTGCTGTAATAATCGAGCTCCAGATATACATCTCTGCCGGCCACCGGAAGCTCGTTAAAGCTGTTGAAGGTTTTCAGTTCAAAGATTTTAAAGCTGTCGTTGGCGGCCAATTCCCCGTACATGGACCAGGCTGAATTCATTGCAGCACGGAAGGCCCAGGGTGCAGAACCCGCCGGGATGAGGCTCAAGCTGTCGCGGCTGCTGCGGTTGGTGTACACCAGCGAGTTGCTGCGGTCTTCAAAATCTTCCATCCAGGCGAAACGCACATTGTCGCGATAGGAGCTGCGGGGTGAAATGGAAACGGTTTTACCTGCTTCCAGGTTAAGACTGGTGTCAAAGGAACGGCAGATACGAATTGGTCTGTGCGCTATGGACAGGGTATTTTCTCGTATGCCCGGCAAAATAACCAGGTTCACCTTACCGGTTTTCATGACCGGAACACGGGCGGGCAACTCGTAAATGCCGATGAGCTTATTGTTTACATATACATGCGCATCGGGAAAATCGAAGCTCGGAAATCCCTGAGTGGCATATTCTGTTTTGAAACTGAATGAATCTATCTGGATGAAAGAAGGGATTTCTTCTTCCGGATTAATAAGGTTACAGGATGGAAGCGCCAGCAAGGCGGCGCAACAACTCCACAGAAATGCGGGGTATCGCATAAGCTGCGAAGTTACTCAAACACGTAGTTTCTGGATAATTGGTGTTTTACTTCGCGCACCAGAGCGGCCACCTGCTGCATTTCATCCAGGCCTGTTGCAGGTTTACGGTCTAACGTGATGTGCTCTACAAAGGCTTTTATTTCGGCTTTCCAGGGGTCGAACCAGGCCACCGGCCGGTCGAGTTCTTCAAAACTGGTACCTGTAGGGTGTTTCCATTCATCGAGCTCAAAACCAAGTTGCATTTCGCCTTCTTTCTGACGACATTCCCTGATGCTGCCTCTGTCCAGGTCAATGCGGTAAAAACGGTCGCGGCTGTACACCCGCATCACACAAGCATCTTCAGAAGGTATTCTTCCAAAACTCATCTGAAATACACTTCCATTGTGAAACTCGAGGTGCACGTTAATCAGATCAGGATGATTGCTGAACATGAAGACCGGTTTGGCTTTCACAGATTTCACATCGCTGCGGATGACCCTCAGTGCCAGGTCCAGTTCATTGCACATAGTAAAATGCAGCCAGCGGTCAAAATTGCCCACAGCCAGCGAAGGCGTATATTTTTCCAACTTGATAAGCTGGGGTTCTTTCAACAGCGGTAATGCGGCCTGAAACACCGGCCTGGCATAGGCACTGCCTGCCACCTGGAACACTACACGGGCCTCCTGATTCAAATCCAGCAACTCCTGAAGCATATCAGAGTTGGAAAGCAGAAAGCCATCCATCAGGATGTGCTTGCCACTGCGCAGCAGTTGCCTGATCAACATATCCGGGATATAGGAAACGTAACGATCTACAATCACCGCATCGGTCCGCGCAAGAAAATCGCGTGCATACAACAGATTGCCATTGTCGTCAAAGTTTGCCTTGTCGTCGGTATCGAGGTAACCGGCTAGGTCTAACACGGAAAAGCCCCCCAGCGATTGCTGATAATGGTCCATCCGGCGTCTGGAAGCTAATACTCCTGTTTTTATCATGCGCTGACGTAAATTGCGCCTTCGCAAATATGAACACTACGTTCATCGTATAAACCTGATATGTTTTCAACCCATGTTTAAAAACCACCACCCTGAGGATCAGCCCCGACATATTGGCCAAAGAAGACAACTGACCGATTTGTTGCACAGCAAAGGCATTCACGATGCGCGGGTGCTGGACGCCATTGGCAGCATTCCGCGGCATGTGTTTTTCCCTAAAGAATTCGAGCAGTTTGCCTACCGGGACGAGGCCTTCCCTATCGGCCACGGACAGACGATTTCTCAGCCCTATACCGTTGCCTTCCAGAGCCAAAGTCTGATGGCAGAACCGGGCATGAAGGTGCTGGAAATAGGCACCGGAAGCGGCTATCAGGCCGCCGTGCTTGACCGTATGGGGTTGAAGGTGTTCAGCGTCGAAATCATTCCTGAACTCACGGAAGCTGCTCGTAAGATGCTCACATTATTAGACAGCAAGGTGCAGGTGTTTCAATCCGATGGTTCGCAGGGGCTGAAAAAGTTTGCACCCTACGACAGAATTCTCGTTACCGCCGGAGCACCGGCCATCCCCAAACCCTTGGTAGATCAGCTAAGCGACGGCGGAATTATGGTTATTCCCGTAGGTAAACAACGCAATGAGCAAAAAATGGTGCGCCTGACCAAACATGGGGAAAGCTATAACACTGAAATACTGGGCGATTTTCGCTTTGTACCCCTGACCGGGAAACTGGGCTGGGAATAGGTTTACTGCCACTATGGCTACTTCCGGCCTTCTACCAGGTAGATGTGCTGCATCCCATTCATATTGCGAAAACTGTCTATCGCCTCCATCCTGAACCTGTTGATTCCTTCACTTGGCATCACCGCTCTTGTAGCAGCAGCACGGTTATACAGGTAACGGCTGTAATCGGCATACCATACCTTATTGATGAAGGAAGATGCCAATATTGTCTCCATAGCGGCCACCGCCGAATCAGCGCTTTTTCCTTTGGAAACTGCCCATTCCGGAGATTCCAGGATGCGTCGGGAATCCTGCACCCCAAAATGATAATAATATAGATTGCGCATCATCACAGGCTCTTCGCTGACCAGATACCAGTCAGGCGGCCTCTTGACCCATTTTGCAAGCAACTGCCCATGCCCGTAGAAATCCCTGAAATGCCAGGGCAACAATCCTTGAATCAGGTTCCAGAACAACAAAGCCAGCCCGGTAAAGAACACGGGGCGCGCCGGAAAAAATGCGCCCGAGGCCATACCCAGCGCCAGCAGCAGTGGAATCATTACCATAAACTCTGCATTGCCTTCTGAATAAAAAGCAAACAGCAGATGCAGGACGAGGGCCGGCAGCAGGAAGTGTTTCCAAAGCGGCGCAGCATCCGGTTTGCGCAAGTTCCTCAGCAGTTTTACTCCTGCATATACCATCAGGCCGCCTGCTGCAATACTGAGCAGAACAGACCAGGCGCCATCGTGCTTCCAGGACCAAAGCATGTATCCGTGTACCTGTATAAAGCTGCGCAGCAGGCTCACCGGAGTCATGTAGAAATTCTTCAGGCTGATGGAAGTTTGCACACCGCCTTCGTACACATCGTGAAATACGAAGCGCCATAGCGGTTCTCCTTCTGCCATAGCCGCCGCTTGATAGACCAACGCCGTGAGCAGCAATGCAGATGAAGGGATTAATGCCTTTTTTATTCCTTCTGTGCGGAAAGCGTACCAAACCGCGGCCATCCACCAGAACACATAGCTCTGGTGAAAAAGCATGGCAAGCGCCAGAGCCAAGGCAGACCACCACCATTTTCCACGAAAGGTGCCGGTAATGAACCACAGGGCCAATACCCCGAAAAGCAGGGGCATGATATAGGTTTCGTTTTCTGTGGCATAGCGCATGAAGCCGAAGGATGCTCCGATGAACAAAACCACCGCGCCGGTGTATTCTGCACGATATCTGCTCACAATCAAGCCGCTGAACCATAAAACCAGGCCCGCCGCCAGGGCATTTCCGGCCTGCATAAGCGAAAGCAAATCCATACCCTTCAAAATGGGAAAGAGTTGCAACAGCAAGGTCCACCAGAGGTGATACAACACATGGTGCGCAGAACAGTGCATGGAATCCCAGCGCTGGGTGGCGGCATATCCTACAGCATCAGAAGAAGGATTGGCATTGGGCAGGAGCAAGTATAAACATGCAAATGCTGCGGCAATCCACCAAGCTTGCGTCCTTGCAGAACCCATGCGCCGAAAATAGGACAAAAGCACGCATGGGAGCGCGGTGCATCATAACTTTGTCGTGTGATTCCGGCACTACAGGAACCCGTATTTGAGCATCTGGCCCGCGCCGCTGCTGACACCAATACCCCGGCATGGCTGATTGGCGGTTTTGTGCGCGATTTGCTGCTGGGTAAAAAATGTAAAGATTTAGATATTGTAGTTCTTGGTGACGGGCCGGCCTTTGCAGAAGCGGTTGCCGAGCAGCTTCCCGGAGAAAAGCACAAAGCTATATTCAAAAACTATGGCACCGCTCAGGTGAAATGGCAAGGCTATGAACTGGAATTTGTAGGCGCCAGAAAAGAATCCTATCAGAACCACAGCAGGAATCCCTCGGTAAGTCCGGGCAGTTTGCTCGACGACCAACAGCGCCGCGATTTCACCATCAATGCGCTGAGCATTTCGTTAAACAGCAAGGATTTCGGCGAGATGCACGATCCCTTCAACGGCATTCAGGACTTGCAGGATCAACTGGTGCGCACCCCTGCCGACCCGGATAAAACTTTTTCCGACGACCCACTGCGAATGCTGCGCGCCGTGCGTTTCGCCACTACCCTCGGCTTCAGCATCGAAGAAGAAACCTACCTGGGCATCTGTCGTAACGCGGAACGCATCAGCATTGTTTCCCGCGAACGCATCAGTGATGAACTGAATAAAATCATGATGGCACAGAAGCCATCAAAGGGCTTTAATCTCTTGTTCAAAACAGGCCTGCTGAAGCAATTCTTCCCGGAAATGGTGGCGCTTTACGGCGTTGAAACCATTCAGGGTAAAAGCCATAAGGATAATTTCTACCATACCCTGCAGGTGTTGGACAATCTGTGTCAATGGACAGACAACCTTTGGCTGCGCTGGGCTGCCGTACTGCATGACATTGCCAAGCCGGCCACTAAAAGCTTCGACCCAAGAGACGGCTGGACCTTCCACGGTCATGAAGACAAGGGGGCGCGTATGGTAAAAGGTATTTTCAGAAATCTGCGCCTTCCCCTGGACCACAAAATGAAATACGTGGAAAAACTGGTCGCCCTGCATTTAAGGCCTATCGTGCTTTCTAAAGAAACCGTTACGGACTCGGCGGTGCGAAGATTAATTGTTGATGCCGGCGAAGATATTCTTGACCTGCTGCTGCTCAGCCGGGCCGATATTACCAGTAAGAACGAGGAAAAGGTAGCCCGTTACCTCAAAAACCTGGAAATCGTATCCGCCAAGATTGAAGAGGTAACGGAAAAGGACCGTTTGCGCAACTGGCAACCACCCGTTACCGGCACTCATATTATGGAGTATTTCCGCATAGAAGATGTGAAACACATCGGCAACCTGAAGCACGAAATCAGAGAAGCCATACTGGAAGGTACTGTGCCTAACGAATTTGATGCCGCCTATCAGTTCATGATTCAACGCGGGCTTGAATTGGGCATGAAACCCAATGCACATGGGTAAATCGCGGCAAGCCTTCGGCAGGGCCTTTGTGGTTGCATTTAAAGGTCTGGGCTTCGCATTGCGTAATGAGCGTAATGTCCAACTTCATTTTGCTTCTACTATATTGGTTTATGCGCTGGCCTTCTATGTCAAAGTAAGCAGGATAGATTTATTATGGCTTAGTTCAGCGATTGCGCTTGTGTGGGTAACTGAGTTACTCAACACATCCATAGAACAACTGACCAATCTGGTTCATCCTGAACATCACCCTGTAGCCGGAAGAGTGAAAGACCTTGCCGCAGCAGCAGTTCTACTGGCGAGCCTCTATGGAATCGCGGTCGCAATTTTGATATTTTACCCATACTTTTTTTCCTGATTCTTTCTTAAGAATCTTCATCCGACTGAATTACTTTTGCGAAGCTTTTAGCAAGTAACTCACCCGGATCCATGAAAAACAAATATTTCGACCTCATCAACCAAACCTTTTTCTTTCCTCAGGAAGAATTTGACTTGGATGACAGTAAGGAACTTCGCTTTCACGACATTTCTTTAATGGATTTGGTAGAGCAGTACGGAACTCCATTGAAGTTCACCTATCTGCCTAAGATATCCGAGAATATTCACAAAGCCAGAACCTGGTTCAATGTAGCTATTGCCAAGGCAGATTACAAAGGAAAATACTATTACTGCTACTGCACCAAAAGTAATCACTTCCATTATGTGCTGGAAGAAGCACTGAAAAACGATATACATATTGAAACCAGCAGTGCCTTTGACATCAACATTGTTGAAACCTTATATGAACAAGGCTTCATTACCAAAGACAAGTTCGTTGTATGCAATGGCTTCAAGCGAGAAAACTACATTGAGAACATTGCCGGACTGATTAACAACGGCTGGAGCAATTGCATTCCGGTTATTGATAATTACCGTGAAATCGAAATGCTGGAGTCGCATGTAAACGTACCATTTACCTGTGGCATACGCATTGCTTCGGAGGAGGAACCCAAGTTCGAGTTCTATACCAGCCGTCTGGGCATAGGATACCGCGGAATCCTTCCTTTCTATCGTCAGCATATCAAGGGCAAGAGCAAGGTTCAGCTCAAAATGCTGCACTTCTTTATCAATACCGGCATCGTAGATTCGGCTTATTACTGGAATGAACTGCATAAATGTCTGAAGGTTTATTGCGAACTCAAGAAGGAATGTCCCGAATTGAATACCCTGAACATTGGCGGAGGCTTTCCAATCAAGAACACCCTGAACTTCGATTACGACTACGAGTACATAGCTACTGAAATCGTATCGCAGATCAAACAGGTATGCAGCGAAAACGGCGTCCCCGAGCCGGATATCTTCACCGAGTTTGGTTCATTTACCGTAGGTGAATCCGGAGGCGCCATCTTTCAGGTATTGTATCAGAAGCGCCAGAACGACCGTGAGCGCTGGAATATGATTGACAGCAGCTTCATGACTACCCTGCCCGATGCCTGGGCCATCAACAAGAAATTCATCATGCTTCCCATCAACCGCTGGGATGATGAATATGAACGGGTTCTGCTGGGCGGAATCACCTGCGACAGCGATGATTATTACAATTCAGAGCAGCATGTGAACGCCATCTATCTGCCTCGATTCCGGGAAGACGACCCTCTGTTTATCGGCTTCTTCCATACCGGTGCCTATCAGGAAAGTATTGGAGGCTACGGGGGGATTCAGCATTGCCTGACTCCTGCGCCCAAACACGTCATCATTGACCGCGACCAGGAAACCGGCGAAATTCGTACCCGCCTGTTCAGCAAAGAGCAAAGCTATAAAAGCATGCTGAAGACCTTAGGTTACATGTAAATCCTTGTTTAGGCCACCGCTTTTTCTTCAGGTGGAAAGAAGCGCGAAGCGGCAATGCTTCCGCCAAGTACCAGCAAGATAAACAGCAGGCTCCATACGTGGTTAAACCCAATGCTGTGCAGCCAGTGCTCAAAGAACATCTTGGCTCCAATGAAGATAAGTATGATGGCCAGTCCATATTTCAGATAATGGAACATGTGCATGATACCCGACAGCAGGAAGAACAATGAACGCAATCCCATGATGGCGAACACATTGGAAAAGAACACGATGTAAGGGTCTTTCGTTACGCCAAATATGGCGGGCACGCTGTCCACCGCGAAAATCAGGTCAGAGAATTCCACCACGAGCAAAACCAGAAAAAGCGGAGTCACAAACAGCCGGCCCCGTTTGCTTATCACAAAATGGTAATGCACAAAGCGCGGGAACACATTGAAAATCCGGCTGCTGATGCGCACTACGGGATGCGATTTTGTATCAATTTTTTCTTCCTTGTCACCGGAAAAGAACAAAACCAGCCCGGAATATACCAGGAAGGCTCCAAACAGGTACAAAGTCCAGGCGAAGTTGTTAATAAGGGCAGCACCGGCGAAGATGAACACAAACCGGAACACAATAGCGCCCAGCACGCCCCAGAGCAAAATGCGCTTGTAGTATTTCTCTGGAACATTGAACGAGGAAAAGATGAGCAGAATGACAAACAGGTTGTCGGCGCTAAGCGAATACTCGATGAAATAACCCGTTAAAAACTGAATCGTGATGAGTTGCCGGAAGGCCTGAAACGACTCTGCTTCCGTGCCTGACAATGCAAACACCTGCTTGAATTCCTTTTGATAGGCATCAAGATGCAGCACATTGGTAAATCCGTGAATCCACTCGCCTTTGGTGTAGAGTAATGCGGCAAAAAGCAGGGCACAACTCACCCAGATTCCGGTCCAGCGCAACGATTCTTTGAAGCCAACTGGTTTATCTGTTTTCCCATTCAGAATACCCAGGTCAATGATGAGCACCATAACCACAAAAAGGAGAAATCCAACGAAGAACCAGGTTTGAGTATTAAACAGCATCGGCCCGCGAATTTAGCCCTGCCGATGTTAAAAGTCTTCAATAAGCCTGCTTCATCAACAATTCAGTCGCTTCAACAGATACCTTCGCCGAAAGAGCCACCCCCATACCCGACATACGGGCACAAACGACCACACCCGACTCCGGTGATCTGACAATCGGGCTTCGCTCATCACCCATGGCCATGGTTCCGGCCCAGGCGAAGTCCACCTTCCATTCCTGAGCGGGAAGCACTACTTCAGAAGTAAAGCGCAACAAGGCCTCCCAAACGGCTCCGCCCGTGTGCATGGCATAGGTTTCTTCGGTATGAAAATCCAGATTTCTGAATCCGCCCATCAGCAGGCGATTGCCCGACAGCGGACGGAAATAGGTATATCCACGGTCGTAGAAAAAAGCCTCGTTGGGCAGTGGCCTCGACAATGGTGTGCTCACGAAAACCTGCCCACGTGCAGGAACAATGGGCAACTCGGGAAAGAACCCGGGCGTAAAGGCATTGGTGCAATACAACAGCAGCCCTGTTTCGATTTCATGCCTTCCGGACCGAATCCTGAGGCCCTTGCCATCGCGCTCGTGGTATTCAATATCAAAGCCGCCGTACAATTCGATGCCTTGTTCCGCAGCGAGATTTCTGAGGCGGCGCAGCAGCATATCGGTTTCCAGGATGCCCTCGCAACAATTCACCAGTGAATCAGACAGCACATTCATGCCGAGCCTACGGGTATCAGCCTTGCGGAAGGTTTCAGGTGTGCCGGTGGTCGAAGCGAGGTCTTTATTCAACTCAGGAAGCCATTCAAGAGCTTCGCGGTATTTTTTTTCTTCGGAAGTCAAAAACACTTCCCGGCTGCCGCAAAGGTTCAGCCCAATAGCTTCGTCTCCGCACAAAGCACGCAAGGCCTGAAAACCTTCAAATCGTCGAACAGCCAAATCCAGCGCAGCCTCGCGGCCTTTGTCTTCTATGTCCTCCTGAAGTTCTGTAATACTCCCAAAGCAAGCAAAACCTGCATTGCGGCTGCTGGCGCCCAGAGCCAAGGGATCACGGTCTGTCACCACAATACGGTAATGCGGTTTTTGTTCCCTGATGCGCAGGGCAGAAAGCAATCCCACGATGCCGGCACCTACCACCACCACATCTACCTTTTGCCAGTATCTGCTTTCCCACCAGGAAAGTCCGGCCTGTGTGCTCATAGCACCTGTGTTACCTGGTAACCCTTGGCCTTCAGTCCGGCCACCAGCCCTTCAGGACCGGCAAGATGCGCTGCGCCGACCGCTACAAACTGCGATTTACGCTCCATCAGGCCTGGCAGGGCTTCCAGCCATTTCCGGTTGCGTTGTTTCAGCAGGCGCTCCAGGTCAGGGTCAGCCTGGGTTCCGGAACTTGTTGAAAGCACCTTCCACATAGAATCCAGATTGCCGGAATAATAGGCTCGGGTCATGGTTTGAAATGACCTGCGCATGGAGTCAGTCTTCAGCACCATATCGCTGAGTTCCCTGGCCTGCTGTTCTTCTGACTTCTCCACAAAGAGCATCTGATATTGTTCGTCGAAGGTTTCCAGAGGGGTCACTTCCTTTTTCAGACTGTCGGCCATCTGCTCAAACCATGAATCCAGGGCAAGGCCTTCATAGCGGCGCAGCATGGTATCCCATTGGCGGGCAAAAGCGGAAAGCAGCATGGTTTGTACAAGC
>JAGWYC010000227.1 GCA_018969565.1 Bacteroidota bacterium
GTCGGGGAGACAGGATTCGAACCTGCGGCCCTCTGCTCCCAAAGCAGATGCGCTACCGGGCTGCGCTACTCCCCGAAACGGGGTGCAAATGTACGGAAGTATTCGCGCTTATCCTCAGGTTCACACAATTTCCTTCGTTCGTTCATAACTTGTGTGCCTGTTTTCACTTACTGGTAAAGATTTTTGCATCGCAGTGGAAGAAGAACGCAAAACCCGAAGACGACGCCCTTCCGGTATCCCCTCGATTGTCAGCATCGGGCTGGTATTGTTTTCTCTGGGCCTGCTGGGTCTGTCCATCATCTTTGCCCGGGAGGCCTCGCGCAGTTTGAAAGAAGAGTTTCTGATTGAAGTGTTCTTTAAGGACAGCACCGATGCTATGGCTGCGGAAGTATTCAGTGCAGAACTGGGTAAGAAACCCTGGGCTAAGAGCGCCCTGTTTGTGCATCAGGATGTGGCTGCACAGAAAATGACTGAAGAATACGGAGAAGATTTCCTTCAATACTACGGCGTAAACTTCTTTCCACATAAAACAGAACTGCACCTGAAAGCAGCCTACGCAGCACCGGCCGCCGTGAAGAACATCACGGCCTCGATTCAGGCCAATCCCATGGTGGACGAAGTACGCTATCAGCCGGATATGCTGGATCAGATTACCCGCAATATCAACCTGGCACAATGGATCATCGGGTTGCTATCGCTTATTTTGGTCATGGTGGCCGTATCATTAATCAGCAGCGCTTTACGCCTGAGCATCTTCGCCAGTCGCTTCATCATAAAAAGCATGCAACTGGTAGGTGCCACGGAATTTTTCATCATCAAGCCTTTCATCGGACGCTTCATAGGCTTTGCCTTCTGGGGCTGGATTCTGGCCATGATGTTGTTGTCGCTGTGCCTGAGCTTCTTCGTATATAAACTGGGGATTGCCGCATTCGACCCGGATCAATTAGCCCTGCCCTTCCTGTTGCTTGGAGGCATACTGCTGTTGTCGGGTGCAATTCTGGCAACAATTAGTGCCTGGTTGGGCGCCAGGAAGTATCTTCGCATGAAAATAGACCAACTTTACTGATCGCACCATGGCAAGCAAAAAGCCTGTTTCTACCAACAACAAAGCCGGAAAAGCTGTTCCTGCTTCCAAACAAAAGGCTGCTCCGCGCGCCTTCATCTTCACCCGTCAGAATTACCTGCTTATGATTGCATCTTTCGCTTTGATGCTGCTTGGATTTGTACTGATGTACGGTAAAGAAGACATTTACAATGCCACCAAAACTGTGGTAGCACCAATCGTAGTGATGGCCGGCCTGATGCTCGGCATCTACGCCATTATGTATCGCGGCGGCGACAGCCCTAAAGAAGCATGAATTCCTGGGAGGCCTTCCTGCTGGCCATTGTTGAGGGTTTAACCGAATTCCTTCCGGTAAGCAGTACCGGTCACCTCAGTATGGCAAAAGCGCTGCTGGGCATCAAGGATTCCTTCAGTGAAACCTATATCATCGCCATACAGTTTGGCGCTATCCTTAGCGTTGTTGCGCTGTATCCGCGCAGATTTTTCAGTTTTGAGTATAATTTTTACCTGAAGCTCATTATTGGATTTATCCCTGCCGCCATACTGGGATATCTGTTCGACGACCAACTGGAAGCCCTGCTGGGCATGCCTTGGGTAGTGCCTGCAATGCTGGTTTCAGTTGGCTTTTTTCTGGTTTTTGCCGACCGTTTCTTCCCTGGTTCAGAAGAAGAAGAAATTCAGGAAGTAAGCAATAAACAAGCATTTCTCGCCGGTTTAAGTCAATGTGCGGCCATGGTGCCGGGTGTTTCCCGTTCGGCTGCCTCGATTATCGGAGGTATGGCTGCCGGCATGAACCGTACTACTGCTGCTGCCTTTTCTTTCTTCCTTGCTGTTCCAACCTTGGCCGCAGCGGGTCTCTACAAAGTGTACAAGAACGCCGATGCCATCGCCGACCAGAATCTAACCCAGCTTTTACTGGGAAATGCTGTAGCCTTTGTGGTGGCTTATCTTGCGATGAAAGGTTTCGTGCAGTTTTTAAAGAAACACGGATTCCGTCTTTTCGGTTGGTACCGCATTGTTGCCGGACTGGCTTTTGCCGCCTGGCTGTATCTTCAGTAATTCAGTTAATCCTGCGAAGAATTACTTCGTTGGAAATTTCCCTTCGATAGACGTAGTAATCTGTCCAGGCTCTGACAATGTCGCTGAGGTATAAATCAATAATGCGTACAAAGCGCTGAGCGTCTTCTTCATCCAAAGCATCATAGCCGGGAACGGTGGAAGTTTCTACTTTGCTGAACACACCCTGACTGAATTCCACTTCGGCACGAAGCAGCTTATCACCAAAGGCACCATAAATAGACATGGGCCTGAAATCATCCGGATGAAAGAATAGCAGTAAATGATAATACTCAAATACCGGAACCCGCTTTTCGTTGTTTAGGAAGGTGACCATAGAAATAAGCGGGCATTTTGGGGCCGCTTCAATAAACAATATTAATGATTCGAATCGGTTATTTTACTTTTTCCCTGATTTTTTCGACTGATTTTCAATCAAAGCGCTTAAAGCACGATAGGCTTCAATCATAGATGGATGGTGTTGTAACATGGCAAGATGGCTTGCTATAGTACCTTTATCACCACGGCGGGCCGGGCCGGTTTGTTGCAGGAGTGCCGGGCCGGTGATGGCATTCATGAAGGTTTGAAGTATAAGCGTATCTAATAGATCAGGCGAACATTTTGCCTGTTTTGCAAGTTCCTGTGCGGCAGCAATACAGGCATTGGTAAAGTTGTTTGCGAAGACGGCGGCCAGGTGCATACGATGTCTATTCTCGGAATTCACTTTAGTTTTTTCCCCGCCCAGTGTATCGGCGAGTGCTAAAATTCCCACTTTTGACTTTTCAGAAGCAGCTTCCCACAACAAAGGAACATGTGACCAGTCCACGGTGCTGTTCCGGGTAAAAGTCATTACCGGCCACAACACGGCGGCATGTTCCGTTCCCAATTCTGAAATATCCACAGAGCCCGCCATGTGTACCAGGGTTTCGGCATAACCACGAAATAAGCTCGCGCAGGACCCGATTTGGTCATCCGGCACGCAAAGCAGGAGCAATGTAACCCCTGCATCCGCTGGAATCTGGTCCGGTGCATAAAAGGCAGCTCCGCAGGACTTTGCCAGTCTGCTTCCGCTGTCCCTATTGCGTGAGCATATCCACTGAATGGGCCATTCTGCTTCTTTCAGTCTTTCAACCAGGGCCCGGGCCAGATTGCCGGAACCGACGATGGCAGTAGTCGGGTGGTTCATAGGAACACAAGTTATCCTTATGCAAATTACATCATTTCCGGACCTGCCTCAACCTGCACGGTATTCCTGTCTGCGGCGCAGAATAGCCATAGCAAATCCAATCACCATGATGATGGTTCCGGCCCAAACCAGGTTAATCCATGGGAAAAGAATGGCTTTCAATACCACAAAATCCCG
>JAGWYC010000228.1 GCA_018969565.1 Bacteroidota bacterium
AGACACCCGAATAATGTTGATGGAGCTGTTCCATGCGCCACCCCTCATTCCGGTTCCTGTGGCGGAGCTATTATAAGTTAGACTTACATTGTATCCCGGCCAAGTACTGATATCGGCCCATCCTGCCGAATGTAATGAACCATTTCCATGTACAGCTTGGGTGAAATTTCTACCCGCAGCAACACCCGTAGAGACGACCGTTTCATTAACGTTGCCGGCCAGATCCTGTATGCCGTAATATGAAGCACTCGAATTCGATACAGTTGAAGTACTTGTGGCCAAGGCCCCTACCCTGACAGGTCCGGAAAGATTCGCTGGTGTGTTGTACACGACAATTGCCCCTGAAGTGGCATTGACTTCACTCGAAGTGCCGTGGTTGCTCACAGTATCCACTCTGGTTGGACTGCTCGCGCCAAACAATCCCCAGGGAAGACCATCCCTCACCGGATATTGCGGACCGCGGCAGGCTTTTTCAAACTCCAGTTCACTCATGGGGCGCAAACCAGACCAGTCCAGATAAGCCATCATATCCATGCCATTGAGAAAATTACAGGCTACATCACCATGTGTTCCACCGTTGAGGGTGGCATCGCCGCTCGTCCAGCTGATGTTATTACGGTTCCTGATATTATCGGTATTTTTACCACTTGAAGTATTAGAGGTGATATCACGGTTCGATTTTTGTGTATTAGTCAGGCTGTTGAAAAACTCAATCCATTGCCTCTGGGAGAGTTCGTATTTCATGCAGTAAAAGGCGTTAAAACCCTTGGGAAACGCGGCAGGCAAAGTTCTGGTTGCGGTATCGGAGTAATCATCCAGGTTCCCGGCGGCCATGCCTGTAGTATTATTGTTACCCAGATTTCCCGCGGTGGTGCCACCCAATGTAAGCGCGGCTTCGCTGCTGATGGGGAAAGGGACATTGCTAGCGGCGTCGCGGAAGTTTCCATAAATATTTGCTGTTGTGCCATCACCAACCCAAAATGCTCCTTGAGGCACATACACCATTTCCAAGGCAAATACTTCAACGTCCACGGCCGTTACATCCGAGATTCCCTGCGCCCCATAGTTCCAGCGGAGCTGTATGTTGGTAAAGTTTACATTACCATTTCCGGAGGCGCTCCTGTATATAAAGGCGCCCATGCCGGGGTTGGTAGCAGCATTAAACGAAGTACCGGTATTCATCAGTCCCACGTCCAGGGCACTGCCGGTAGCGGCCGTATGCCCGCTGTTGTGCAGCCAGGAATGTTCCCAGATGCGCTCGCAGGTTATGGTTGCTCCGCTTAGTGCTGTAGTAGGCGTGGCGCTTACTACAAATTGGGTGCTGTTGGTGATGCTGCTGATTACTGTGTTTGCGGCAAAGGCTCCCGTTCCGGCGCTTACGCTCACCGGCATTCCTACCCGGAGGTTTGCGGTGCTGTTCACGGTTACCAACGTACCGGAACTGCTGACGCCGGAAAACGTGGGGTTGCTGGCGCCTGCACGGTACTTCACAAACACCCATGCAGCATCCCAGTTGGCAGGGCCTCCGCTGAGGCGCCAGGAGTTTTCCCAGCTCAGGTCAAACTTGACCATCACGAAGTTGGCCGAGTTGCCGCTGCCGGCACTGACATCCCTGCCTGTGAGCGACACATTGCTCACCTGAATGTTGTTGGCTTGAAGTCCTCCTACAGATACTAAGGAGGTGGCGAGAAACAGGCCCTGATAAACCTGTTTTCTTATTCGCATAAACATACCCGTAATCATTTATGGTACAAGAATACAGACAATTGCATCACTCATTTTGAGGCTTTCGCATGAGCGCCAATACTACTTACTGAAGAAGTGTTTTTATTTATCTTTAAGGTATGTGGATAAGTACTTCTGGTACTTTGAAAATTGTTCAGGTTCTAAATTTATATTAAGCGCCAGACTCTTTAAAAAAAGTTGATTTTGCGGCGGATGGTTTGGGAACAGTGTCATGGTGAGGCTCTCGAACCATGGGAGCTTGGGAAGTTGAGGAGATTTTAGGAGGGCACCTTTTGTTGCCCGTTTCGCTAAACTAGAAATGATTGAAATGTGCGACAAGGTAGTACGTTACCCGGGAGCCTTTAGTTCTGTACATGCTTATGTTTGTTCTAAGCATATCGCTGCTGCTGACGGTACCCATGTTTTGTTCATTTTATTATGGCTTCAGGAGGAAAAAGGAAAGATCAGCACATATCTCTAATAAAAAGAATTGACATTCATAACCTGATAAGCGCCTTCCATTGCATAGATAAAAAAAGGTGCTTTTCATAAGTTGTATTTTGCAAATCATGATATTAAACCAATCTCCTAATAGCATTCATCAACACAGCATAAAGTTCGTCCAAGCGGTTTTACCCCAAATGCTATGTCTTTAAAGGGTTATCAAGCCTAGTGTTCATTTAAATTCAGGAAGAACCATAATCGTGTAATCAGTTATGAATAGTCAGGATTTCGTTCATTTGGGACTTTACCTCACCCTGTTTATTCTTTTACTCATGACAATCATCAGTTATATCACCCTCAGCAAGGTGTTGAAGTATTATGAATTATTGCGTGCTGAGCTGAAGAACCGATTGTTGCGCAAACGCATGGAACCTCATTTCATGGGCAACTTGTTGCAATCGCTCACAGGAATGTTTTACCTTGGCAAGAAAAAAGAACTTATCGAAGTAATTGGAGAATCATCCAAACTGATAAAAGCGGATTTTGAAAACCTAGATTCCGACATCATTCCATTGGCTCAGGAAATGAAATTGCTGAAACAGTTCCTGCATACAAGGAATATCATGTCAGAAGGGAAGATATTTTATGAGTTCAGGCTGGCTTATCATTCGCAGGTAAAAGACGTTTATATTCCGTCTATGTTGTTGCAACCGATTACTGAGAATGCGCTGGAACACGGTTTGAAAAACAATACTAACCCGATTATTATTGTCGCGTTTCTGATCAGCGATAAACTTCGTGTCCGGATCATTGACAATGGCCCCGGAATGCACGAAAATATGAAAAAGCGTAATGGCAGCCTCTCTGTAACGAAGGAAAGACTGAATATTTTACGTCAAATAGAAGGACGCAATTATGAACTAAGCATCATGAAAGACCTGAGCGAATACCATATTGAACAGGGCTGCGGCATTGAAATCACCTTACCCATCATCACCGCCACAACATGAAATATACGATTTCACTTATTGACGATGAGCCTTTGAGCCTTGCAGCTTCTAAAGGAATCATTCAGGATTTCTTTAGCGATATTCATATCATGGCCACCTTCGACAACACCCTGGAAGCCATGAAGATGCTGAGCCAGGTTCCTTGCGACTTGCTGCTGGTGGATATCCGTATGCCGGGCATGAACGGTTTAGAGTTCGTTAATACTTTAAGAGAATTCCAGAATGTTGAAGCCATATTCCTTACAGGCTATGATGAATTTGCCATACAGGCACTAAAAACCGGGGCATTTGATTACCTGCT
>JAGWYC010000229.1 GCA_018969565.1 Bacteroidota bacterium
TGGCACGCCAAACTTATGCAGGTGGTAGGCAGCGGAGGAACAGAAGCAGAGGTGCTCAAAGCCTTTGATTATGTGCTTACCCAAAAGAAAATCTGGCTGAACAGCAAAGGAAAGAAAGGCGCATACGTGGTTTCCGCAAACAACTCGTGGGGGATAGACCGGGGCCGACCCGAAGATGCGCCTCTGTGGTGCGCCTTCTATGATTCCCTGGGCGCTTATGGCATCCTTACAGCGGCCGCCACCGTCAACAACGACATCAGTGTAGACATCAATGGCGATCTTCCCACCACCTGTCCCAGTCCCTTTATCATCGGGGTGAACAATGTGAATGGCAACGACGTGTTCTACCCTTCCGGCTTCGGCACAGAACATATTGACATTGCCGCTCCGGGGGAGGCCAGCTTCACCACTGTGGCCCCGGCAGAAAACAACCCGCGCTTCGGTCGCTATGACCAGTTTTCCGGCACCAGCGGCGCAGCGCCACAAGTAACAGCCACGGTGGGCATGCTGCTTTCCTACGCTTGCGACAGCTTCCTGAATTTCTATAAAGCGAACCCCGGTGCTGCTACCCTGTTCCTTCGTGAAATGATTCTCAAAGGCGCAGACCCACTGCCCTCGCTCAGCGGAAAAAACGCCACCGGAGGAAGGCTGAATATTCTGAAGGCCATGTCGCAAATGAATGCCTGGTGCGGCGGAACCTGGAGCACGAAGGAAACGCGGATCACGGAACTCAGCATTCTGAATGATGGTAACACCCTGTTTCTGACCGCTCCTGCCGCCGGGCAACTGTCGATTTACCTCAGCGACGGCCGATTATTCCGGAGCTACCGGGTTTACGCCGGACAAACCCTGGAAATGGATGCCACAGAATGGCCAACCGGAGTTTTCATCGCCTCGTTTGAAAGCGCCACACTCCGAGGTTACAGCCGGTTTGTCATTCCCTGAACCGGGATATCGCACGAGTAAAAAAATCGGCTGAACTTTTGTTGTGTGACCGAAAACACGACCTTTGATACTATCATTTGATACTATCAAGGATAATCAAGGTATTTTCAATTTTCCTTCTTCCCTTGCAGCCAGACTTGATTTAAAAAAAGGGCATTGAACATGATCCATTTGCCGGCCGCCTGGGCGGGGCTACCGATATGTCATCCCTACGAGATTAGCCCCTGTCGCTCTTTTCAAACAGCCAACCTATTTCCAGCACTTATCACTTACCACTTACCACTTACCACTTATTTCTGACTCAGCGCAGCAATAAAAAACTACCCTTCCGATAACCCGCCTGTCCTAAATAATCCCGGTAGTATAATTCATACACATACTGCCCTTCCTGGCAAAGTTTTCCCCCGAATCGGCCATCCCAGCCTTTCGTGGCATCGCGACCATCGTAGAGCTTTTCACCCCAGCGGTTGAAGATTCTGAACTCGTAGCGGTTCACCCTTCCCTCGAGGCCAACCGGGCGAAATACCTCGTTCAGGTCGTCCATGTTTGGGGTAAAGGCATTCGGGATGAAGAACTTGATCCATTCCCGCACAAATACGAGTTGCTCGGCAGTATCCCTGCAACCGGAATCACTCACGGCAATGAGCAGCACCTTCTTATATCCGCCCACCGGATAGGCATAAACCAAGTCACGGCTGTTCAGGAATACGCCCGGCTCGGGGTTCCAGATCCAGGAGGAAGCGCCGGTGCTGGTATTGCTGAAGGTAAACGGCGTATCAATACCGCTGAAACCGGGTGAATACCTGAACGAGGCCCTGGGACTGGGATCTACCTTGGCTTTCACTTCCCTGCTGCCGATACAGCCTTCCGCAGAAACCGCCATGCACTTAACCGAATACAAGCCGGCGTTGGGATAGCGCTTTACAAAGAGCAATCCGCTGCCGGTATCGCGGTCATGGGCGAACCAACGGATACTTCCCGGCTGCCCATTGCCCCAGTCGGGCTGCACCACCATACGCGTTTCATCGCCCACACAAACGGCCGGAATATTGATGGGAAGCTTTGGCAGGTCAAACACCCTGCGCATCTGAATGGCGCTGTCCGTGCAGGATTGATTATTCACGGCCACCACACAAAGGCGAAGCGGGTCCTTTGCGCTGTTTTTCCAGAGAAACTGCGTTTTATTGTTGATGCTGACTCCATTGGCAAACCATTCCAGGCTACCGCTGCCGGAGGTCTGTCCCCAGGTGCCGTTGAAGTTCAACAGCAGGGTATCACCAAAACAGAAGCCGCCTGTTACGCTGAACGAGGGTTTCGGAGATTCATGAATATTCAACTTTGCGGTACTGCTGTCCCTGCAACCGGCCGTACTCAACATCAGGAATTTCACATTAAAAACACCGGCATTAATATATCTATGGGTTTGAAGCGCTGAACCTGTCAGAACGGTACCATCACCCGTAAACCAGGTCATGGAGGCAGGTGTGCTGTTCATCCAGTCGGTAACCGCTTCCAGCGATACAAATTCACCGGCGCAGGCATCAGGAACTTTGATGCTCTTCACCTTCAAGTCTTCGATGGAACGACGCTGTTGTACGCTGTCGGCACAACCCTCGGCATTGCTGATGCGCAAGGCAACATCTATGCCCGTTCCGACGGGATTTTTAAACCGAAGCAAGGGAAGCCTGGAAACCGTTTTCCCGTCCAACTTCCAGCTTTGGGTGCCGGCACCTTTGGAGTATGCGCCCCAGGTGCCCGGAGCTATAGACAGCTTCACCGAATCACCGGCGCACACCGAACCGGAGACTTCGGTCCAGGCGGCCTTAGGATAGTCCACCACCATGACCGTATCCAGCCATGCCATGCTGCATCCGTTTCTGGTCGTAAAACCGGCGCTGACAGGCAAAGAACCCGCAACTGCCGGCTTTAAACGAAAAACCGGGCCGATCTGGTTTGAAGTTCCGTAGAACCAGGTAACAGGACCTGCACCCGATAATGAAAATACAGATGGCCTGATGATGAGTGAATCACCGAGGCAACGTGCCGGTTTTGCGCTGAAACTGATGGCCGCAGAATCCATGCGTACCCGAACGCTGTCGCGCACATTGATATCACAGGAAGGATTGGTGTAGCGTGCGATATAGAGCCCTGAATCCCTCAGGCGCATGCCGGGCTGGTAGAAAAAGCTGCCGGTGCGTGTCGTTTTATTAGGCAGCACCCATTGCGTTCCCGGTTGTCCGATAACGTTGAACTGCAGTTTCAGGTCAGCGCCGCTGCACAAATCCATCCGGTCCGGACCGAATAAGCGCGGACTCACCTTTCTGAAGTTGGAGAAATAACCAAATCGACATCCGGAGCCGGTGGCCTTACCATTGATCATGCCGCAGTGGAAAACCATGGAGTCGTTGGTAATCAGCACATTGCTGATGGCCGGAAACTGACTGCTCAGATCCAGCTTGGCGTATTTCCATCGGTTCGAAGTTCCCGGCACGAAGGTAAACTGACTGATGCGCGCCGCACTCA
>JAGWYC010000230.1 GCA_018969565.1 Bacteroidota bacterium
GGACTAAATATAGAGCTGGCTCGATTCGTGCATCGCCGGGACATTTATAAGGTTTTTCCATGAATGAACCCTTTTTCTCAGCTTAGTTTGATTGAGGTAATATGTAATTAACTACCAGAACTGGAAAATGCCCCTACCCCCTACCCACCCAATACTTCCAAATCATCACCATAGCCAGGGTATCCAGAGCGCAGTAGGCCTTCAGGCCGTCGCAGATGTCGGTTCGGGCGGCTTTGGAAACCACATTTTTATACAATTTGTTTTCCTACTAAAATAACATTAATCAAAAAAAACCGCCCCTCCGTTTCCGGAGAGGCGGCCACCCTAACACAGTACAAACAAAAAGAAATGGCGGTCTTTATGAGCAGGGGCTTTTGCCCCGTCAGAGCTCTTATCCGGCGTGCCTGAAGCCGAGTGATTTCTCGGGTCCTGCGGCCCAACGTTCCTCACGGCACAGGTCCACGATGGTCTCGATATACGTTTTGCCATTGCCCAGGAGCATCCGGAGTTTCACCTTTCGGGCTACGTTGCGCATTTCGCCGGGCGTATAGGGAAAGCGTTCCGCAAGCATGGCGGCATCGGCTTCCTGCAGGCGGGGAACGCTCAGTTTCCATAAGCGCTGCAGTAATTCCTGCGAGGGCTTGCGGAAATACACCTTATACAGGAAACGACGCTCAAAGGCCGCATCCAGATTGCGGGTCATGTTGGTGGTGGCCAGCAGGATGCCGCGGAAGCGTTCCAGCTCATCCAGCACGATGTTCTGCATGGCGTTGTTCATCTGGTCCACGGAATGGTTCACCTCCATGCGGCGGCTGAGCAGGCCATCGCACTCATTGAGGAACAGGATGGGCTCCCGGCCCCCGTTATCCATGAGGCGGTCGTAGTCGCGGAACAGCTTACGGGTATTCTGCTCGCTCTCCCCTACCCACTTGGACAGGATGTTGGCCACGTTGACCTCGATGAGGGGTCGTTTACTTTCCCGCGCCAGTTGCAGTGCCAGTTCCGTTTTTCCGGTGCCCGGATGACCGTGCAGTAGAACCGTGATGCCGCGCATCCTGTCGGCCGGAGTCAGCGATTGCTGGTAGTTTTTGAACAGCTTCGGCTTCACCAGGGAGCGCAGGTCATTGATGACCGGCATCATTTCCTCATCGAAAAGCAGTTTTACCTTATTGATGTTTTCCGGCAGGAGGGCGCCCTGGGGAAGTTTTTTCTGACTCATCAGGGCTTGTCTGCGCTGACGGAAATCGGCCGGCAATTCCGGAAGGAAATGGTCCAGACCTTCATCAGTAAGGTCCAGGCTGAAATCTTCATCCATGAACTGTTCTCCTTTGATGGCCACAAAGCCTCGCTTGATGGGCCACCACTCACCAGACTGTATTTCCTGCAGCACCATGCTTATTTCAGCCCTGCAGAACTGCAGGTAGCGCTTGAAATAGCTGACCGGCACGGCACTCTGTTCGGTATAATAGTTCGCGCAGATGCTCAGGATGATGTAGGCTTCCACAGAACCCATCCGGTCACTGAGGATCCTGAAGACCGCCAGTTCGGGGTTGATGGTGCTTAGGAAGTTTATTTCTTCCATAGCATCCTGCATGCTCATCATATCGTAGTCAAACAGTTTCTGCCTGGCATATTCCAGCACGCCCGTCAGCCCGATAGGCTTTACGGAAGCCAGGGCTGTATGATCGTCCTTTCGGATAAAGCCCATCACCTTCCGCTTTACCATAGGACCGTATTCCACCTCGTCGGAGACACGGTTACGGCCCCGGTTATTTTCCAGCAAGCCAAGGCGCATCATGGCATCCACCGTTGCATCCACTTCGTCGAAATCAGCATTTTTGGAAAACAATTCCGCCATGGAGCGCACGGTAACACAACGTCCCTCCCTTGTGTAGTGATACGAAACAGACAACACCATCAGCTCCAACTGGGAAAATTTCAGCGACTTGCCGAACTCTGCCATGAAGGGGTGCTTCATGATTGGCTGATGATCATACGCAGATGCGACAATCATCTGATAACATTCACACAAAAAAGTGCTCAGGGGCGGGCGGTTGGCTTGCGTGTTGCTCATAGAACTTGCAAAACTGCGCATTCAGGATGCAGCCTATCTGCATTGTGTTCGGGGATAACTCTAAGTGCCTGATTTTCAATCAGAAAAAAACGATAAACCGCTGTTTAAGGGGTTTGCATTCTGATGAATTCATCCACATGACCTTGAAAGCGGACATGCACCGGCTAATTTTGTTAGGCTGCTTCTGCTTCCTTTATGCCAAGTACTAAAAATGCCTTAAGCCGGTATTATACCATTGATGAAATCTTGTGCAACAGACACATCGCGCCGCCGGGAAAAAAAGAGTTACTGAGGCTTGTTGAGCGCAAGTTGGGCGTACGTATCAGCGAGCGCACGCTGGCTCAGGATATCAGCGACATGAGGGAATGTGAGGAGCTGGGCTATTTTGCTCCCATAGTATATGACCGGCAGCGGGGCGGATATGTGTATGAAGACGAACACTATTCCATACGAGGATTAAAGATACAGGATGAGCACCTGAACATCCTGATGGTGGCCATCCAACAACTTTCCGGCATGCCCAACCTAAAGGAGCTCCAGCAACCTCTGGAGCAGTTAAGGCGGGTGGTGATGGTAGGCAGCAAGACCGGTAAATTTGAGTATCCTGATGTGGTGCAGATGGAACACCATCCGGACGCTTCCGGCATGGAGCATTTTGAAACGCTGTTTAATGCCATCCTGAACAAGAATAAACTGCGTTTCCGCTATCAGAAGTTTGGCAAGGAAGAGAGCGCGCCCTATACCATCAGGCCTTACCTGTTGCGGGAATACAAGAACCGCTGGTATCTGGTGGCACGACGGGAAGACAACAATCTTGTGCGCATTTACGGCCTGGACCGTATTACTTATTGCCATGAGTTAAGCAGAGATACTTTCAAGGAAGATTTTAATGCAGACCAGTACTTCCGTTATGCGCTCGGGATTACGGTGGTGGATGATGCCGTACCCGTTCAGATAGAGTTGTTATTTTCTAAGGAAGATGCGCATTATATCCTTTCCAATAAAATTCACCATTCGCAGGAAGTTATCAGTCATGACGAGCTGGGTCTGCATATTTCTATTATCCTGCATCCCAGCTATGAACTGAATATGCTGATACGCGGCTACGGGCCGGGCGTGCGTGTATTGAAACCGGACTGGCTGGCGGAACGAATCAGACTGGATGCTCTTGAGACCGCGGCGCGATATAATTCCTGAAGGGAATTGAAGCTACAAGTGCCTGAAGACCTCTTCTGAAAGGACTTTCTGGCTCGGGTAATTAATCAGGATGGAGCGCGTGTCGTTGCGGTTGTACACGAAAGTAGAAGAAGCGGCTACGGCGCTGGCTCCGGCTTTAACCGCTTCCAGCATGTCTGAAGTGCCCCTTGCACCACCCAGGGCC
>JAGWYC010000231.1 GCA_018969565.1 Bacteroidota bacterium
GCGGGAATGATATGGTCAAATATCAGACTCATCCTTGCCTGCAGCCATGGCCATTTCCAGAATTTGCGCCAGGGCATTCTTTTTCTGGTCCTTCATCACCACCTTGAGATAGCTTTTCTCGGAATTGCCACTGCCCACCACATGCGAGAATTGTTTCATATTCCGCAGCATGGTTTTCTGATCTCTGCCGAATGCATTCTTGAAAATCCAGTAAGGGAAATGTTCTTCGTCAAAGTCAATCCAGAATTGGAACGGTTGTTCGAAGAAATCATCCGGCAACCGCTTGTCACGCCAGATTTTGTAGGACTCATTATGTTTTAATCCATACGATAGATTCAGCATATTTCCCTGCTTATTCAGCAGATAAGGGGAATTGATTGCGCTGTCGCTTTCACCATCCATCAACATACGCTGGGTGTAGTTGTTCAGCCCCATGTTAAATATGGCCATGGACGAATCAATTCTGGGCGATTCTGCTGCCAGTCCGACGCGCAGGGCCATACCCAAAGTGCCGGCCAGCATGGGATTCATCATGTTTTCTTCAGAAGGGGAGCCCTGGTTCCACATCTGCATACTCATGCCGTTACCCAATTCTTTCAGGTATGCCATGATTTCAGAATTCATCATAGATTCCTCATCCAAACCTGCCTTGTTTTTAAGGAAGTAATCAAACATGGGTTTGATCTTCACTGCAAACGACATGTGAAAAAAAGGCACAATGCCATCCGGCGTGGTATTGAATTTTTTGTCTGGTTTGGAATTGATGTCGCTTTTCGCACCTTTCTGAACGGCGTCCAGCACAATTTCACCATCCTTAAAATCTATGGTTCCCCCGATAAAGTCACCGATATAATTGGTTGGAAGTACATTGATTCCTCCGTACAGGTAACCACGCATATTTTCGAGCAGGCTGCTCAGTTTCTTCCAATTCATGCCCCAGGCCATCGCAGCATTCCTCTTTAGCACCTCATGCATTTCTTCGTTGGAAGTAATGTTGTTTTCATAGGTCAGGTTCAGGTGGTCGCTGATCAGATCTTTATGCTTGCGGCCATCCATGGTTAGAATCATCAATGCTTCTTTATTCCAGCCCCAATACTGTTTGTATCCACTTTTCATAAAATACAGATCGTCTTCCAGGCTGATATCTTCATGGTCTTTTACGTTGTCGTTGATGCAGGTTTTCAGTTGGGCAGGGTCAGAAACGGGGATAAGTATAGCGGTGTAGGCATATCCTTTCTCTGAGCGCATGAACATATAGGAAGGACGTCGCCAGTTGATGCCGGTTTCTTTCGGATCATTCAGGGCACGGGAAATCAGCACAGACAAGGCATCACGGCTTTTTTCCATGTCATCGGCAAAGTCTTTAAAAGCATCTTTCTTTTTCAATTCGTCTTTGTTAATGCCATCCAGCAGGTCTCTGGGGCTGATTTTCAACACCATGGCAGCGTCTTCGGGAATGTATTTCTGAAGTTTGTCGGTTCTTCCGCTGAAGAAAAGGAAGTAAGAGGCAGTGGCAACAGCCAGAATGCCTGCCCCAAGAAGGCTATATTTGAAAACGGGTTTCATAGTTTCCTGCGCAATATCGTAAAACCTTGTGAACTGAAATCTGAACACTGTTGATAAAAACCATGCAACCTTTTGAAGGAATTGCCGACTAACGCATGAAAAAAAGGGTGGATGACATCCAGTCGCTTTTATCCGGATGCCGGCAGGGGGATCGGAGGGCCCAGCACGAACTGTTTCACCGGTTTGGCCCCAGGATGCTCGGTGTTTGTCGCCGCTACTGCGCGAATCCGGATGATGCCAGAGATGCCCTCCAGGAAGGATTCATAAAAGTGTTCGCAACTTTAGAAAAATATCGCGGAGATAGTGCTTTCGAAACCTGGATGACCCGGATTTTCATCAATACTGCTATAGATCAGTACAAAAAGAAAAACAAAATCAACGAAATAGAGTTGCCTTTGAATGAGGAATTCGGCGCTTCCATGCCGGATGATGCTGATGCAACAGATTGGAATTTCCCCTGTAGCCCCGAAGATGCCATACGTGCGATGGATCAACTCCCCCAGGGTTACAAAATGGTCTTTAACTTATACGCGCTGGAACACTACTCCCACAAGGAAATCGCCGATACGCTGGGTATCTCAGAAGGAACCAGTAAAAGTCAATATGCCCGGGCCAGACGCTTCCTTCAAAATATCCTTATCTCTCAAAAAATTACTTCTTGAACAAAGAGCAGCAGGATATTGACCAATTGTTTAAAGACGCCTTCAGGGGTTATGAAGAGCCTGTTTTTGAATCAGATTGGAGTCGGATTGAACAGGCATTGCCTTCTGGTCAAAAACGCAAAAGAGTTTTATGGCGCTTCCTGATTCCCTTGCCGATTGCCGCCGGTATTGCGCTTCTGTGCTTCTTGAACCAGCCGGGTTCTTCGAAGATGCACAAAACGGAACAATCTTCCGGACAGGTAAATGAAAAGTCAACCGGGGATGTGAATCAGGTGCATTCACCTGAGCTTAGTAAGGGTTGGAAGAATGGTGCTGTTGAGCGCCTGATACCTGCACCTGAAAATACGGTCTCAGGTTCGCCAAACAAGAGCCGGGAGGCTTTAAAAAGTTCGGTAAACCGCCGGACTGTTGCCATGAGCGCCCGCAACGGAAGTGATAGTGAAAGCCAGAAAGTTTCCGGCACGGGCAGCAGCAGTCTCGGCGGTAGTACCGGACAAATCAGTAACGAATTAAGGGAATTTAAAGGAGATTTCCCAAGTTTGAGGAGCAGAAATTTTAAAAAGTTTGATTTTGATCACGAAAGAAGAAGCGCGGAGCGAAGGGTTTCGGATAAATACAAACCTGCGGTTGACGGCTGGCGAACAGCCCGCAGACCTGCATTTTGGGTAAGCACAACCATTTTGTCCACGCACATCGGGGTGACTGATGTAAATAACCTTGTTGAATGGAAAGGCAAGTCGCTGACGCGCAATAAGATCCAGGGTGGGCTGATTCAGCAGGTAGCGGCCGGTTTAACTATGAATTACGGGCTGACTTCAGTGCAAATTGGTATGGGTGAATCACAAACCCTGAATCCCATGAAGCAGTATTGGACTGTGAAAACCAGAATGGTTACGGATTCCATACCTTACCGGAACCTGCCCGGTGATACCTTATTCTGGATTCCTGTTCGGTTTGCTGATACGCTGGTTGATGTGATTTCGGAATTCAGCGAGCGTCGTTTCATCATTCCTTTCAGAATAAACAGAAATATCCCGATTTGTGCTAAATTCGGATTGATTTTCCAGGCCGGTGGGCAATTGGGAATTTTACAATCCATGAAGGCAACTATTCCATCCCCATATACCGACTATACCTGGACACAGGTTCGCAGCGGTATGGCAGGAAAAGCGCAAACTAACGCTCCGCTGGCTTCAGCGGAGGCCTCTAAGGTCGTGAACA
>JAGWYC010000232.1 GCA_018969565.1 Bacteroidota bacterium
TCCTGTAGCCATGTTCATGGCACAGTTCCCCAAATACCCGATAGCGCCATGCACGGGCCGCCTGCTGAATTTCAGCTTTAAGAACGTTACGCATGTTGGCCGAGGCATCGGAACAGTGAAAAGGAACATGAAGCGTACGGGCTAAGGCTTCCACAAAAATCATGTCTTCCAGACTTTCTTCTCCACGGAGCCCGTAATGCACATGTGCCAGGGCAAAGGGAATGCCGGCGCGGTGAAACAAATGGGCCATCACCGTGGAATCGAGCCCCCCGCTCACGGCGAGCAACAGCGGCGTTGGCTGTCCGGCATGGATACCGTAGCTGCTGATGTGTTGCCTGAACCTGTTTAGCACGTTATTTGCGCATTGAACGTGTTGCGCATTCTTCGCTCAAAGATAATCACACTCTCAGCCCTGCTGGGACTTTTCCTGCCCCTTGCGTCGCAGCCTGTCAGCCTGCAGGGTGATATGCTCACTTTTGAATCCGGTGGAGGCAAACGCCTGCAGATTCTGGAAGGGAATGTACACTTTGAGCAGGAAGGCAATACGGTGTATTGCGACCGCGCCGAATATGAACTGAACAGCAACCAGCTATACGGCACCGGCAATGTGCGTGTGCTGAGCAAGGATGGCGTTACCGTGATTGGTAACGTGATTCGCTACGACGCCAATACAAAAATTGCACGCATCGAACAAGATGTAGTGCTTACCGATGGAGAAATGGTGCTGAAAACACCCTGGATCAGCTACAATACCGCCACGCGCATCGGTGCCTACAATCAGGGCGGCCATATTGTAAATGGCGATATTGACCTGAAGAGCGGCTCCGGGTCCTATAATCCCGCCAATAAAACCCTTTATTTTAAAAGTAATGTGGTGCTGCTGCACCCGGATTACAGCATGTACGGCGACACATTGCAATACAATACCGCCACGCGCACAGCCTGGTTCTTCGGACCTACGGAAATCCGCAGTGAAGACAATACCATTTTCTGCAACTACGGCTGGTACAATACCCGCAGCGGTCGTTCACAGTTCAGTCGCGATGTGCTGATCTATTCCAAAGAAAACGTTCTGCGCGCCGACAGCATGAGCTATGACCGCGAGGCGGGAACGGGCCGAGCTGTGGGCAATCTGGTGCTGCGCGATACAGCACAGGGACTTATTATTTACGGAAGCAGCGGCAGATACGACCGATTGAGACGCTATTCAGGTGTGTACGGAAATCCTGTGGCCCGTCGCCTGGACCCCGAAGGCGATACCATGTACCTCAAGGCTGATACTTTCGTGTACTTGCAGGACAGCAGCCGCAAGGGCGGTTTGCTCAAGGCCTACCGCAAGGCACGGGTCATGCAACTGGCCTATGCCGCCTCCTGCGACTCCTTGGTTTATGCCGTCAGCGACAGCCTGTTTGCTTTGTTTGGAAATCCGTTAATGTGGAACGAACAAACCCAGATCAGCGGCGATACCATTCGCCTGTTGATGAAAAACCGACGCATCAGCAAGGTACTGCTTCGCGGGCACAGTTTTGTGGCCATGAAGGAAGACAGCCTGCGCTTCAGCCAGATTTCCGGCAGCGATATGGAGCACCTGTTCGGGGCGGATCATAAAATCCGTAAAACCAGGGTGCTTGGCTCCGGGCAAAGTGTGTATTTCATCCGGAACGACGATGGTAGCCTGGGAAGTGCCAACGTAATACAATGTGCCGATATGACCTTCCACTTTGATTCATCGCGGGTCAGCGAGGTACGTTTTTACGGAACTCCGGAAGGCCATGTATATCCTTTGGACCGATTGCCGGAATCGAAGGCCACACTTCCCGGATTAAACTGGCTGGAAAGCACCAGGCCACGGCTGGATGAATTTGCCGTAATAGGGGGCTGGCCGGTTTTGCCTTCGGCAGAAGCCAAACGCGCCGACCAAAAGCAGCGCAAGGCCAATCCCAAGCCACTGAAGGAGGCAAGGCCGCAGAAAGTGAAGCGCTGAAGCGCAGCGGAATAGGCATACGGTCTTTATCACAAGGATTTTCGATATTCCCGGGATGATATACAGCCCTGCGGAACTCTTACACGCCCTCGACCTGACAGTGGGGCAGGCCATCGCCAATAAATCAGCCGGAGGTTACTTTGCCGCGCTCTATGCTCGTATGAGTCGTGCCGTTGTGGAGGGAATTGCCGCCGGACGCTTTGAAGATGGCCCTCGCATGGAGCGCTTGATGGTGGTATTTGGAAACCGTTACCTGTATGCTCTGGAGCAATGGAACCGGAAGGAGCATCCAGGCAAGGCCTGGAACAAAGCCTTTGAGGCGGCTGCGGCTAATAGGGTGAGCATACTGCAGCATTTGTTGCTGGGCATCAATGCGCACATCAATCTTGATTTAGGTGTGGCAGCAGGACAAATCGCCCCCGGAGCGGCTATTCAGGGCCTGAAACGCGATTTTGAAACCATTAATGATGTGATTGCCGGACTAGTGGACGTAGTTCAGGATAAACTTGCGGAACTGAGCATGCCCATGCGCTTTCTGGACCGATTGGCAGGAACGGGGGATGAACAGGTGGCTAATTTCAGCATCAATGTGGCGCGCAGTGCCGCATGGCAGGTAGCAGAAACGTATGCGGGACTTGGCGATGAAGCCGGGCAGCGGGCCTGTATCGCAGACGTGGACCGGATGGCTGCTTCGCTGGCGGAGCGAATCCTGTATCCGGGGTTCCTGCCGAACCTGGTGCTGAAGCCCGTAAAGTGGTTTGAGCCCCGGGATGTTTCCGGAAATATCCGCTTACTCCTGCAGGATTAAACAACGCAATACATCACATAGGCGATATGGCAGCGTCAGGTATACCTTCTTCAAAAACTCGGTGCGCAGCGCTATGGCTACCTTGTTGATGCGGCAGTCCACCTCATCAGGGTCATCGGTAAGGCGGATATTGCCCACTTTGGTCTACCGTTTCAGGGTGCTGTTCATGCTCCGAACCTTCAGGTCTTTAATCAGGATTACGCTGTCGCCGTTTTGTACAATGGTTCCGTTGCGGTCTGTTACGCACATGTTTTCGTAGCCCGACAAGTGTAGCGGGAACGC
The DNA here is from genome assembly GCA_018969565.1 of Bacteroidota bacterium. Classification (GTDB taxonomy): domain Bacteria; phylum Bacteroidota; class Bacteroidia; order NS11-12g; family UBA955; genus REEB481. The sequence goes on from JAGWYC010000232.1 coordinate 3,075, forward strand.
GTTGGCGTCGGGGTGATACCCGACAGGATCAGCGAGGAAATTGGAAATAACGATCCTGTTTAGCGGCATTTCGGAAGGGTAGGAATAAAGCCTGTGTGACCCATTTATGTACAATAACCGCTCCATAATTAAATAATACCGCTCATTAAATAGAATGGCTGTTGGTGAAAAATATGAGTACATACTGCCATCCGATGGCTATCTTCACCGATAAGATTACCCCTGTTTTCCATTTGTCCTTTATTCCCATGTTCTTAAAATCCGTATTCATTAAAACATCATTGCTGGCCATGCTGCTGGCCTGGGCCTCTGTGGCCCGGGCCCAGCGTGGTTTTGTAATCAAGGAACCAGCGAATTATACCCTGGGGGCTTT
>JAGWYC010000007.1 GCA_018969565.1 Bacteroidota bacterium
CGATGCGCGAAACGGTGCGGCAGAACATCTTGCCGAACCTTATCTGCCCGTACTCTTGCAGCGCAACCTGAAAGCCGCTGGAATTGCGCTGAACGAAGATGAAACAACCGGGTTCCTTCATTTTCTGCGGAGTAACCAGCGTATATCCCCAGATACCGCGGAGTTCATCGTAAAGGTATTAACCACGCTGCAACAGAATGAGTGGCCTGTGCCGGTATCTGCTTCGCACAAAAAACATCTGCTGCTCAGGCAATGCTTCCGCTTATTTCACCTGTGTTCAGGAAATGTACAACGCAAGGCAATAGGGAAAGTACTGAGGGCTGGACCCTTGGGGTGGTGGGGTTTGTGGAGGAAGCGGGTGAGGTATGGGAGTTAGGGAGTTTTGGAGTTTTGGAGTTTTGGAGTTTTGGAGTTGGGGAGTTTTAGGGAGTTTTAGGGAGTTGGGGAGTTTTTGCTTTTTGTGAGGGTTTTCATCAGGCTGCTGAGCATTTTGCCTATTTCCTCTGCACTGGCCAGGAGTTCCTTTTTTTTGTCTTCATTCATATAATTCAAACGATATGAAAGTATAATTTGTGTTTCGAGTTCTGACAAGGAACTGCGAGCAATGCTCAGGAATTGAAAGAACTGCTTTACAGTATGGCGTGTCTGTCCTTCTGCGATGTTGGAGGAAATGGAAACTGCCGCTCTGCGCATCTGGGATATGAGGCCATAGGTTTCTTCTCTAGGGAAAAACTTGGTGGAAGTGTAAATGGCAATGGTAAATTCAAGTGATTTCTGCCAAACAATAAGATCCTGATAATTTCTAACTGTAACCATAATGAAGCTAACATCAGGAAATACTGTTGAAAATGCAAATTTTGGAGTTTGGGAGTTGGAAAGTTTGGGAGTTTGAGAGTTTGGGAGTTTGAGAGTTAGGGAGTTTGAGAGTTAGGGAGTTTGAGAGTTAGGGAGTTTGAGAGTTAGGGAGTTTGAGAGTGTAGGAGTAGTTTGGTAGTTAGTAACACAACCCCGCTCCAAAACTCCAAAACTAAAGAACTCCAAAACTAAATCCCCCCCTTAAAACGGCCTGCCCATTCCGGAGCCGCCGCCTGAAGGGAATGTACCGCCACCGCGTTTGAACTTGCGGATATTGTAGGTGAAGTTGAGCATGAAGTAACGTTGCAACACCCGGGTTTGGAGGTCTTCCACATAGGTTTCGGTAACGGTTCTGGAGAGGCTGTTGTTCTGTCCGAGGATGTCAAATGCGGTAATTCTCAGTTCCCCGGCCTGGTTTTTCAGGAATTTCTTACCGATGCCCAGGTTCCATAATACAAAGTTCTGACGGAATGCGCTGCCCAAACCATTGTAGCCGGTGTAATTAAGGTCGCTGCTGAATACCCAACCTTTCCCGCTTTGTAAGTTGCTGCGGAAGCTCCCGGTTTGCTGCAGGTAGTTGTTGTCGATTCCACTGCGTACCGTATTATTTACCAGGTTATAGAAGGCAGAATACGCCAGGGTGAAATCTATTTTCTCACTGATGTTGCTGCTTAAAACGACTCCCGCATTCAGATTCCAGGTATTGGCAAAGTTGGTGATGTTGTTTACCAGTCCGGGAACGCGGCTGTATGATACCCCGCCATTGGCATTGAAGTTGGATTTAATGGCTTTCAGCGGCAAACCGTAGTTCAGGAAGGAACGCACACTTCGGTAACCGGAAAGGTTCACCGGCATATTTAATTGTGCTCCGCGCAGCAGGGTAATTCCGTTGCCTATCACGGTGTCGCGAGCTGCAATAAAAGTGGAATTGGCAATGTAATTCATGGTTGTCTGATACATCATGAATCCGAAGAAGTTGCGGCCTGTAGCGTTGTTACTCCAGCCGTAGCGGGCTATAAAGAACTGGCTGAAGTCCTGTTGAAGTTTGGAATTGCCCTTGCTGAGCAGCAGCGGGTTGCTGTTGTCCACCACTTCCTGCAGTTGCTGGGCACCCGGCAGATTGGTATTGGTACGGTAAAACAGTCGTATGTTACTGCTTTGGCTGAATCGGTACTGATACATAGCCGTGGGCAACAGGTTAAAGAAGTTGTAGGTATTGCGCACCGCATAGGGGAAACGTTGCTCACCAATCAGGGTGGTCCACTGGGCGTTGAAACCTATCATGGCGTTGAAGTTGTCTCCCTTGCGCCGGTACATCAGCCCGGGTTTATGCGTCAGGAAGCTGCTGTTGAATCGGTTGCTGAGCAGCGAATCTATCCGCACCAGGTCGCGGGTCAGGCTGTCCGGTGTCAGGGTGCGCTTGTTGGCGTCATTCCGGGTAATACTCGGCTGGTAACTGATCTGCCATTGTCCGAATTTGCCTGAAGGTTCGGTATAGGTAAGGTTGCCTGACAGCGTGGTGCTGTTATTGTCTGAATAACTGACCTGGCGCAATTCAATCACCGTATCAGGGTTTTCGTAGAATTTATTGGCGCTTGTCAGGAAGGCTTCAGCGTGTTTGCGGTTGTAATCGTGGGTGATATTCGCCGAAAAGGTCCGCCACTGTTTTGTAAAACGTCTTTTGTACAGCAAGCTGTGCGACAAATTGCTCCCGTCGCCAAAGCTGCGGTTTTCGGTTGAAGTGCTGTTCAAAAGCTTGTTGAGGCCCAATTCCTTATTCACCAGTAAATTATTGGCCGTAATCAGGGAATTGATATTCTGGTTTTGGAAACTAAGGCGGTTGGTATAGGTGAAAGAATTCATGGAGTCCAGCATATACTCCAGACGCAGGTTTACCCGGTGATTGGTATTGTCTGACCTGCTGGAAGAATTTTCTTTATAATTCTGGGAACTACTTCCGAAGGTATAATAATCGCGTTCAGTGGTGGCATCATTCACATTGCTGCCTGTATTGAAGAAATAGCTGGCAGTCAGGCTGAGTTTTTTACCCAGTGTGGTGCTGTAGTTTAATCCGGCGCTGTGTGTGGTGTTGATACCTCCGGCCTGATTCACCATGAAGTTGTTGTTTCCGCCGCCACCCCAGCTTCCGCCGCGCATACCGCCCATCATACCCATCATGCCGCGCATGCCGCGCATTCCGCTGAAGCCCATGCCACCGCCGCCTCCGCTCAGGCCGAGCAAGTCCTGTGAACTGAAGTTCTGCATGTTGATGTTGTTGCTCATGCCCAACAGGGTCAGGCGGTGTATGCCTTTGAACCAGTTTACCACCGCGCCCGACTGGTACCGCCAGTCATTCCGGTCACTGCCAAATCCTCCGTAAATCTTCCCGAATAAGCCATTATTCCTGCCGCTGCGGGTAATCAGGTTGATGGCCTTTTGGCTGTTGCCGTCGTCAAAACCGGTAAAGAAGGACTGGTCGCTCATGCGGTCGAAGACCTGCACCCGACCTACAACTTCTGCAGGCATGGAGCGCAGCGCCATGTTTACATCGTCGCCAAAGAATTCACGACCATCAATGGTTACTTTCTGTACATTCTCGCCTTGCGCCTTTACCTGCCCGTTTTCTACCGTGATGCCGGGCATTTTGCGCACCAGTTGTTCGGCGTCGGCGTCTTTGTTCATCTTGTAGTTCGAGGCATTGTATTCGGTGGTATCGCCTTTCTGCCTGGCGCCCTGGCTGGCCCTGATGGTTACGCTGTCCAGACGCACCACGGCAGGCGACAGACGAATCACACCAAGGTCGGTAAAACCTTCTTCCAAAGAAAAACTGCTGTCCCAGGGTTCAAAACCGCGTGCCCGGATGCTGATGTTTACCGCCCCCGTGCTGCTGCTGCGCATACCGAAACTTCCGTCGGGCCTGCTGAAGCCACTGTCGGCGGGGAGTGACCCGTTTTGATGTTTGATGACAATAAGGGCCTTTTGAACAGGTTTATTTCCGGCGGAACCGTAAACGTAGCCGCTGATACCGGTTTGGGCGCTCACTGACGCTGATGTCAGCAGGAGGACAGGAAGGAGGAATTTGAAAAAACGCACAGGTTTATTGATTGCAAGTTGCAATAGATAAAACACTTGAAATGTCATTTTGGATGAAATCATGAAATTTTATATTGCCTTCAGGCCTTCAGGTGGGCGGTATCGTTATTCAGTGTTACATGAAAACCTTGCTCCCCATGTTCCAGAATATACAGACATACATTGCTGTGACCGAAGAGGTCCATATCGGCTAAAGGTGCACCGGTAAGCAGGCAGAGGAAACTGCGCATAGCCCTGCCGTGCATACAAATCAGGATGCAGCGTTCTTCGCGTCGTTCCATGATTTTCTGTAAGCCAAGCTGCTGACGGGCATACAACTCATTAGGTGTTTCACCGCCTTCTACACACTGGTCAAGGTTCCCGTTACGCCAGGCTTCCAGGATATCCATAAACAATTGACTGCTTTCGGGTGTAGGAGTAGCGCCTTCAATAACACCCCAATTAATCTCGTTCAACTCGGGAATAACTTCACAGGGGATGGGCAGTTCCAGAAATGGCGCCACGGTTTGTTGCGTGCGCCTGAGCGAGCTGGTATAAATCTTGTCGAATGGAACGTGTTTATATCGTTCAAAGAAGGCCTTTGCCTGCAGTGTGCCGGTTTCATTCAGGTCCGTATCCACTCCGGAACCCTGCACAATGCCCAATCGGTTGAAATCCGTTTCACCGTGGCGAATCAGGTAAATTGTTTTATTGATCGGGTGGGAAGTACTTTGCACCAACGTGAACAGTATTTTTATAGATGCCGCGAATATAAGCCCGGAGGCGCTGAACGAGCGTTGTGCGAACACGATGAATACCGCGCTGAACATTCGTTTTACCGAGTTGGGTGCTGATTATCTGAAGGCGACCATGCCCGTAGCCGAGGCCAGCATTCAACCCTTGGGTATGCTGAACGGAGGCGCCAGCATGGCTTTGGTGGAAATTGTGGGCAGCATGGCCGCCAACTTGGTGGTGGACCGGAGCCGCTTTGTATGCTTCGGGTTAGATATCAATGGAAACCACGTCCGACCTGCTTTTAAAGGACAGACAGTGAGCGCTACGGCGCGGCCTATTCACATCGGCAGCACAACGCATGTTTGGGAAGTACGTGTGGAAGATGAACAAAACCGCCTGTTGTGTATCGGCAGGATTACCATGGCGGTGCGTCCGCTGGAAGCAATAAAATGAGTACAGGAAGGGTTTGGTACCGCATTCCGGGGCAGCAGCCGGTGTTCATGCAGGGAAGCCTGCGCGATGACGCTGTTGCGCCTTCAAAGGAGTGTTTCATCATGAAGCCCTTTGACCGCTATGCCCGGTTTTATATGCTGGAACCGGAAGTAAAGGAGCAGGTTTTGATGCCTGAACTTTATTCAAGCTGGCATTATCGTTCAGGAATTTATGAACAAGGCGACCCCTATCCGGGCGAGACGTATATCCAATGGGTGGAACAGGTGAAACAGCAGCTTATTGCCGGCAATCTTGCCCCTGAAGACTTTGATTTTCCAAGGATTGCTCCGAAGAAGGTGGTTACGTCCCGAAGTGTATTCAGGCGTCTGCCTCCCGAACCCATGCGCTGGTTTGAGCGCGCCTGCCGCTTGTATCCTCAGGCCATGGTTTATCTGTTTGATGCTCCGGAAACAGGTTGTTGGATTGGCGCCACCCCGGAACCACTGCTCCGTTGGGAATCTGGAGCGGGCAGTACTATGGCACTGGCAGGTACTAAAAGCACTGAGGCAGAATCTGGTTTTGGTGCGAAAGAGCAGGATGAACAAGGATATATCCGCACCTTCATCCGGGAAATATTCAAGGACCTGAATATTCCATTCCGCGAGGAGGCCCTCAGGGAACTCCAGCAGGGCGACCTGAAACACCTGTGTAACGAGTTTCATTTTAACGCTGCCCCGGAACAAGTTTGGAATCTGGCAAAGCAACTGCACCCAACGCCCGCCGTATGCGGCTATCCTCGAGCAGCGGCTTTGAGAACGCTCCTTTCTGAACGCACCCTCCGAAGTTTTTACGGAGGATTTTTAGGTCCCTGGTCTCCGGAAAAAGTATCGCTTTGGGTGAACATACGCTGCGGTGAGGTGTTCGCCGACGGCATTAATCTGTACGCCGGAACGGGCATCACACAGGATTCGGATGCCCGTGATGAGTTTCAGGAAACGGAACAGAAACTGCGCGTGCTGGGTGCGGTATTATGAGTATCAGAACCGGAGTTCAGGGTTCATTTTTTTCCAGAGCATCAGGTTGTAGTCTACAAACTGCTCCAGTCCTTTGTCGTATTCGGCATTTCCCAGACTTTCCCCGGATTCATTCAATGCTTTAGTCGTAAACTGACTTTCAAACATCTTAGGACTTACCACACTGTGCAGGTTCATCACATTCAGCAGTTTATTCACCACATAGCCCAATTGTACCGCAGGCATACGACCGCCGCGTCCGGTGCTCACGCCGCAGGTGGCAAAAACCTTGTCATCCCATAATTGCTTAAAAGAATTTGTGCCGAAGCGGTGTATCAGGTTGATGATTTCTGCGCTGGGGAACCAGTTATATTCCGGGGAAAGCAGGAAGATAAGTCCGGAGTTGCCCATGGAATCAGCAATTTTCTGCTGAAAGGGGCTTAGCTGCGCGGGGTTTAGATCCTGCCCATTGTAGAAGGGGATGTCGTAGGGGGCAAAGTCTATTACTTCCGACTTCAATCCTGTTTTCGCTTCAATAATCCTGCTGATGGCCCTGGCAACCCTGAGTGTATTGCTGCCGGGTCTTGCCGAACCGCTGATGATGGTAATCATGAACAGGCATAAAACAACTGCTGTCCTAATTGGTTCAGGAATCTGCCAGCATTTCCCGGGTAAAGCGGTACAGGTTAAAATCCGCAGCGGATATCTGCGCATTCAGGCGTTCCCGGATATGCTGTACTTGTACCCGTCGGGCCAGGGCTTCCCGAACCAGATGGGCGGTTTTTTCTGCCATCAGATCCAGTTGTTTTTCTTTGGAAAGATTCAGTTTATGGTGTGCGCTGATGGCTTCGGCCAGGGCACCCGCGCCCACATTGCGGTGTGCTTCGGTGAGCAGCACAGGCTGCATCCATTGCGCGCTGTGTTTTTGGGCGCTGAGGCGTTTCAAGTGACCGCCAAAGGCGTCTGCGCCTTCGCGGTCGGCTTTGTTCACCACGAAGATGTCGGCAATTTCCATCACGCCGCTTTTCATGGTCTGCACCTCATCGCCGGCTTCAGGTACCATCACTACCACGGTGGTGTCGGCAATGCCCGCAATTTCCACCTCGCTTTGACCAACGCCCACGGTTTCAATAATGATGAGGTCGTAGCCGGCGTTTTTAATCAGGTCAATGGTTTCGTGGATTTTAGGTGCCAGCCCGCCCAGGCTGCCTCTGGAGGCCATACTGCGAATGAATACGCCGGGCGTGAGGTATAACTCGGACATCCGCAGGCGGTCGCCCAGCAAACTGCCATAATTGAAGGGAGAGGTGGGGTCCACGGCAATAATGGCCACCTTTTTCCCGGAGGCAACAAAACTGTGTGTAAGGGCATTGACCAGACTGCTCTTTCCGGCACCGGGAGGTCCGGTGATGCCCGCTACCGGAATCTCCGGATGATGCTTCAGGGAAAACAATAATTCCTCATACGCACCGCGGCTGTTTTCTACTAAAGATATGCAGCGTGCCAGGCTTTTGACATCGCCCTGCTTCAATCCGGAAATCAATGCCGCTGTTTCCATGATCAGCGTATGCCCATGTTGATGCGGCCCAAACGCAATCCACCCCAGCCGGCCTGGTTGATCACTACCTCCTTGCCGTCGGCGTTGGCAATCAGTTCAGGCGCTGGCATGAAAGTATGGGTATGTCCGCCGAGGATCACATCAATATTCCTGCTCGCCGCCGCGAATTTGCGGTCGTCTATCTTCTTGTCGTCATAGCGATAGCCCAGGTGGCTCAGGCAGATAACCACATCGCACTTATGTTCTTTTTTCAGAATTTCTGCTTCGCGGTTGGCAGCGGCTACCGGGTCTGTATAAATCACGTCCTTGCATAATTGCGGAGGAACCAGCCCATCGAGTTCAATGCCTACGCCTACCAGACCGACCTTGATGCCGTTCACATCCACCACCGTGGAAGGCTTTATTTTACCCGCCAGCACCGTGTTCTCGAAACGATAGTTGGCGTTCAGCATCTGAAACCGAGCATAGGGCAACATGGAATCCAGCCCGTTGATGCCATTGTCGAAGTCGTGGTTGCCGGGGGTGGACGCCACATATCCCATACTGCTCATCAGTTCATATTCCGCCTTACCGCCAAAGCGATTGAAGTAGGGCGTACCCTGGAAGATGTCGCCGCTGTCCAGTAAAATCACATGCTGTTCGGAAGCCCTGATTTCCTTGACCAGCGTGGCAATTCGCGCCAATCCACCCTGATTGGGGAATTTGGGATCATTCGCCGGGAAGGGGTCTATATGGCTGTGTATATCATTGGTATGCAGGATGACCAGTGTTTTAAGGCCGCCGGCCTGCAGACTGCGCATCCATGAAGGCGTGAGCAGAAACGCCCCGGCAAGGGAACTGCGTCGTATAAAGCTTCTTCTATTCAACATATTCCAGACGATTAATGGCCGGTGGGGTGATATGAACGCCTTCGGCATGCTGCAGGTGCAGGTAATCGATTATGGCATCGCGAACCTTGACACGCAGGTCGTACCGCTCCAGTGGCTGGTTAAAGAACGACATTTTATCGCCTCCCTGGGCGAGGTAATCGTTCGTGGCGATATAATAGTTTTGTCGGCTGTCGAAAGGCTTATTGGCTATAGTGGCTTCTGCCCAGGTACCGTCCTTTCGGATCAACAGATGGATATTGCTTACCGGTTCGCCGCCTTTTTTGGCAATGTAGTTCAGCAATTCAGCCATCTTCGCGCCGCTGATACGCAGCACCACCAGTTCATTTTCAAACGGAGCGATGCTGTATATCTGGCCCACAGTAACCGGTCCTTTGGGCATGGAAGCGCGTATGCCGCCGGCGTTAATCACACAGGCATGCACCGGAAATCCGTTGGTTTCCAGCATATAACTCTGGGCCCTTTGAAACAGGATGTCGGCCATAAAATTACCAAGACTGCCTTCCGGACGGCGAGAAACCAGAGCACTGTCGGCAAAGCCAATCACTTCATTCATCTCGGCAGCCAGTTGATTCCGGTAGGGAAGGATTCTGGAATTTTCCACACTGTCAGGCGCAATCAGGCTGTCAATACGCGTATAGGCCCCGCCCTGATAGCGCACCGCAGGTCCGCAGGAGGCCAGCATCATCAGTGATGCGTACAGCAAATGTATTCGCTTCATCAACTGCAAATTTGGTAAATGATTACGTACAGGAGTGAAGTATTAATCCCCAGCTTTTCTTAAGGCGAAAATTAGTGCTTCCTTTTACAGAAATTTGCAACCACTTTATTATGGCAAACCGTTCACTTTTTGGCATCCTCGCGGGCGCACTGCTGCTGGCTGCAGCACCTCAGGCCCAAGCTCAGTGCAATGAATTGTTCCTCAGCGAATACTGCGAAGGCAGCGGAAACAACAAGGCGCTGGAAATTTACAATCCCGGAAACGGTCAGGTTGACCTGAGCAAGTACCGCCTTACCCGATGGCAGAACGGCCAGAGTACCTGGCAAAGCAACTTCAGCGATACGCTCAAAGGTATGCTGGGCGCTAATAGTGTCATGGTAACAGTTATTGACCGCCGGAATCCTGCAGGCACCGGACAGGATACACCTGTTGCAGCAGCCTTGCAGGCGAAAGCCAATTTGTTCCTGAGTAAAGATTACAACAAGAATTTCTCCATGAGTTTCAACGGCGATGATGCCATGAGTCTGGATAAACTCGTTGGCGGAGCCTGGGTGCCTGTGGACATCTTTGGAAAAATAGGCGAACGCCCCGTGAACGCCTGGACAGATTCTTTCCCCTACAACCTGGGCATTGGCCTTTGGCTTTCTGCCAACAAAACATTGATCCGCAAGGCTTCGATAAAGAAGGGTGTTACCACCAACCCCACGCGCTTCAATGCCAAGGCTGAATGGTTGGTTTATCCTTCCAACATGTGGGATTCTCTGGGCTTCCACCGCTGCGACTGCAATCAGTTCCCGGCTTCTGCGCAGGAAATGAGCGCCCCTCAGTGGAATATCTACCCCAACCCGGCTCAGGACGGACGAGTATCTGTGTTCACCCCTGGTCCGGCAAGTATAACCTTGTTTGATGCCTCCGGCAGAAAAGTAGAAGCCTCCGCAATCCCCGAGGTGAACAATGGTTACCACATGGTTCGTATCAGTGGCTTGAGAACGGGAGTTTATATAGTGCGCATGAGTCTGGCCAACGGGGTTCAGGACCACAAAACACTCATCATTCCCTAAAGGGTTTCTATGCGATTCATTTTGCTGATGTTGCTGGCCTTGCCGGCAGCACTTCAGGCGCAGGGCAGCCTCTGGGGCAAGGTTAGCGATGAAATCAGCGGCGATGCGCTCCCGGGAGCTCAGATCAGTATTGCTGATGCGAGTGTCAGGGCTGATAAAAATGGTTTTTTCAGGATCGAAACACTCAATGGCTACCGCTTGGTGGTAGTAAAACACCCCGGTTACCGCGCCGACACTTTTGAAGTTCAGGTGGACGGTGAAACCAGGATTGATTTCCAACTGGAACCGCAAAGCCGCGATATGGAAGCGGTGAAAATTACCGCCAGCATTGCAGGCAAACGTAAAACCCCGATTGCCTTTTCCAACATGAGCGGACGCAAACTGAGCGAGTTGCTGGGAAGTCAGGATATGCCCATGGCGCTGAACTATACACCGGGTGTATATGCCACACAGCAGGGCGGCGGTGCCGGCGATGCACGCATCACCATCCGCGGCTTTAACCAACGCAACATTGCCGTAATGATTGACGGTATTCCCGTGAATGATATGGAGAATGGCCAGGTTTACTGGAGCAACTGGTTTGGCCTGGCCGATGTGACGGCACTCACCCAGGTGCAGCGCGGACTTGGTTCCTCGCGAATCGCGAACCCTTCCGTGGGCGGCACCATGAACATCATCACCAAAGGACTTACTTCAAAGGCAGGGGCGAGGGTGACTACAGAAATCGGCGACAGCCGCTACCGCAGAACATCGTTTGCCCTGAATACCGGCAGGCTCAAAGGCGACTGGGGTCTGGTACTGGCAGGAACCATGCGCCAAAGCAACGGCTACGTGGACAATCTGTACGACCAGATGTACAGCTATTTCATGAAGGCCGAAAAGAACATCAATGCCTTTCACACGATTTCATTCACCGTCATCGGAGCCCCGCAAAGCCACGGCCAGCGCAGTTTCCGCGCGAGGCTTCCTGTGTATGATGCGGGCTATGCCGCCGAACTGGGTATTGATACAGTGGTTTCTAATTCTGCCCGCAACATGGGCCGCAAGTACAACCAGCACTGGGGCTGGCTGGATCGCTACACCTACAATGGCCCCGGTGATACGGTTTTTGCCGGCAAAGAGGCCATGAATGAACGCGAAAACATGTTCCACAAGCCTCAGGCTTACATCAAGCATACCTACACGCCGAATAAGCGCCTGTTGATCAGCACCACCGTATATGCTTCCTACGGAAGGGGAGGGGGGACGAGCGGCAGAGGACTGGCCCAGGTTCCTTTTGTGAACGGATTGTACAACTTCCAGGATGCCTATCATCAGAACGCTTATGGTTCTGCCTTTGTATCACCCATAGATCCCAATTACAGCGAAACAGAACGCAAGTCGCGCAGCATCATTTCCCGCGCCGTGAACAACCACAACTGGTTCGGCGCCTTGTCCACCTTCCAGTACAAGTTGAAAGCCAATATGAATATATCCGGGGGTGTGGATCTGCGCACTTATCGCGGTATCCATTACAGGGAAGTATATGATCTGCTGGGCGGCGATTATTATCGTCCGGATGGCAGGGAACTCTACCCTCTGGCTAAAAGCCCGCTGTACCGCAAAGGCGATATATTCGGTTATTACAATGAAGGTTATGTGCGCTGGGGCGGTGCTTTCGCCGAATGGGAATACAGCAAGAAGAAGTTCAGCACCTTTGCCAACCTGAGTCTGACCCGTTCCAATTACCAGCGCAGGGACTATTTCAAACCCGATGCCAATGGAAACCCCGGCGCAACACCCTGGATCGGATATACCGGTTACACCGCCAAAGCAGGCTTCAACCGCAACTTCAGCAGGAAGGTAAATGCCTTTATGAATGTGGGAAGACTGGTGCGGCCGCAGCGCTTCAACAACGTGTTTGACAACCAGAACCGACTGGTGAAGGGCGTGAAGAACGAAGAAGTACAATCGGTGGAAGGCGGACTAGGTTTTAAATCCCGCTACTTCAGTGCGGATCTGAACCTGTATTATACCACCTGGCTGAATAAACCGGTAGACAATCTGCCCAGCTATGTAGACCCTGACGGTAACCAGTTCAGCTACAACATCAACGGACTCAAGGCCAGGCATAAGGGCGTGGAACTTTCAGCAGCCTTCAAGCCCACCACCTGGATTTCCTGGGAACTCGCTGCCACCCTTGCCGACTGGATCTGGAATTCAGGTGCGGTGGCCGAAGTGCGTGACGATAACGGAAACACCGTGGCCAAGGTAGATTTCAGTGCCGTTGGTGTACACGTAGGAGATGCCGCACAGCAGCAGGTGAGTTCCATGCTGCGCATCGAGCCGGTGAAAGGCGCCTACATCACGCCTTCTGTGATTTGGTTCGGAAAGCAGTTCGCTGATTTTGACCCAACCGCCCTGGTGGGTTCCTTCAAAAACCGCGAAGCATGGCGCATCCCGAATTACCACACCTTCAACCTGGCCTTTGGCTACAACAAGCGCTTCAAGGGTATGGAGCTGGGTATTTTCGGTACTGTAACCAACCTTGCCAACCGCCTGTACATCAGCGATGCCCAGCACCGGAACCAGGGATCACCGGCCGCTACCCTCAATCCCAAAAACGTAGAAGTATTCGTGGCGCCCGGCACCCGCTGGACCACCGGCGTGCGCCTTGGATTCTAAAACTAAGCATCATCATGAAAAACCTCATACGCTTCATCACACCCATCCTGTTGTGCTTCACTGCAGGAAAAAGCATGGCGCAGGCAACTTTGCCCGCCTTCTGGGATTTCACCACGATTACCGCACCACCAACGGGTTGGTGGAAAGCACTCAGTGTTGTCGCGGCAGCAGAAACCTACACCTCCAACGGCAACTATTTCTCGGCACCCATCAGCGCTCGTCTGGATGGCACTGGAGAGCATATCGGCGTGCGCCTGGCCTCCAAGCCCGGAAAGGTGAGTTGGTATTTCCGCTACACCGGCACTCCAGGCCCCTTCAACGGAACTTTTACTGTGGAAGAAAGCCCCGACAGCGTGAACTGGACCGCGGCAAAAACCTATACCACGACCATGCCGGCTTCCATCACCAAAGACAGTTTCACCGCCCAGAGCAGCACCCGCTACATCCGCTGGAATTTTAAAACCAAGATGAGCGGCTATAATGTGGCCCTCGATGACGTGAAGGTAGAAGCTGCTGTTCCTGCGGCAAACGCCGAAATCAACGTGTTCTTTAAAAGTGTTCAGTTGTTGAACGGCGGGGATATTTTTATCGGAAACACAGCAAAAACCGCCATCACCGTGCGCAACCGCAGCACTGCCAAGGCCCTGACCATCAGCGCGAACTACAGCTCCGGTGGCGACTCGGTGAACTTCAGCGTGGCAGGTTCCAAAACGGTAGCACCCGGCGCAGATTCTACCTTTTATATCAACTTCAATCCTTCCGGCGCCAACGGCTCCAAGAAGTCTTCTATTGTTATTAAAAGCGATGACCCGGACAACGGTACCTTCGTGGTTCGCGTATATGGCATCAACGGCAGTCTCGCTACTGAACCCACCGGAACACCGGCGGCGGTAACATTTGATCAGATTTTAGCATACAAGCTCCGTGCCACCATTGCCGCAGGCAGCAGCAATGCCGAACGCTACATAGTGCTGGTGCGCAAAGGATCGGCCGTGAGCAGTGCTCCGGCAGACGGCAATACGTATGAAAAAGGCATGTGGATCGGTTCAGCCCGTGTGGCTTATGTAGGCGCCCCCGGCAGCTTCTTGCTTGACCAGGTGGTGGCCAATATAGCCTATCATGTGTCCGTGTTTGGTTTTAACGGCCAAGCCGGTTTTGAGAATTACAACAGCAACGCAGGAACCGGCGCTCAGACCACTCCCGGTAAGAACCCCGGCACCTATTACAAGAATATTGACGTGAATCAAACCGAGTTCCCCACGGCACTGCGCTCCCTCATCCGGCCGCATACGCAGATATTCTACAGCAACTACGCCCCGGTATTCGGCGACTATTTCTACGGGTATGATACCACCGGCGGCCGCCGCGTGATGACCTGCCAGTACAGCGGATACAAAGGCGTTTATATCCCGCCGCTGCAGTGGACTCCTATTACACCATTCAGCCGCGAACACGTATATCCGTATAGCTGGATGACCATTTCCAGCCAGGATTCAGCCAACTACAGCGACCTGCACATCCTGCTGCCGGTGTATCAGGACAGCGTGAACGCCGTGCGCAGCAACTTCCCTTTGAATGAACTGAAGAGTGTGGTGGTTCGTTTCCGCGACGGTGCCTTCGGATTAGACAGCAGCGGCAATCCCGCGTATGAACCCCGCGATGAAATCAAAGGCTTCTGCGCCCGCGCCATGTTCTATATCTGCGCAGCCTATAACCGCAGCGGCGCCATCTTTACCATCCCTTCACAGCTCGATCAGGCGGTGAATCGCCAGAATCAGTGGGTGCTGAAGCGCTGGAACCGTATGTTCCCGCCGACAAACTTTGAAATTTCACGCAACGAAATGGTGGCTGATATCCAGAAAAACCGAAACCCCTTTGTGGACAATCCCGACTGGGCCTGCTATATTGACTTCAGCACCATGAACTACACGGCTACGCCCCGCATTCCCTGCGAAGCGCCCCAACAGGGTTCTGCCGTGAACAGGATCAGTATCCGGGAAGCCGCGCTGGCGCCAAACCCTGCCCGCGAGGTATTCACGCTGGATGCCACTTCCTTCACTTCTTCCAACCTGAAGCTGCGCATCTATGATGGCGGCGGAAGGCTGGTGCTGGAACAACCCCACAGCAAAGGACAAATCAGCATTCCCTGCCGTGGCTGGGCCAAAGGTATTTACCTGCTCACCCTGGAAGGCGAAGCCGAAGGCAATTACCAGAAACTGGTGATTGAGTAAGCAATCTGAAATTGATGAATGAAAAGAGCGGCCCCCGGGTCGCTCTTTTTGTTTAATTTAGGTGGACCATTGATGCGTTAAAATCCGGAAAACAGGAAGCGTAACGAGTACATTCGTACGATATGAAAAATTCAGAAAGCGATTTGCTCCCTATACAGATAGAGGTTTTCAAGAGATACAACCTACCGGTAGCAGGGAACGAAACGTGGGCAAAAGGAAAATGCCCGGATTTGATAGAACTGATAATCTTAGTCAATTAGGGAAGAATGGGAACGAGGTAGTGAAGATAATGGGCCACGAGAGATTGGCGAAAGCAAGGGCAAACCGACTGTAACGACGCTTGTACACGGACATAAATCACCTTTTGAAAAATTTGAAAGGGAGTATAGAAGCTCCGGGATTGGCAATCAAGGAGGTGGAGTATTTGCTACAATAGACCCAATCTTTGCGGCAGAAGCAGCCGAATAGTTTGATCTTACTTGGGGTCAGTACTCCCTGACCAGTATTTCGGTGGGAATTCCCAATCCTGCATTCAGCTTCCTGATCATATCTATGGTCAGTTTCCGCTTTCTGTTCAAAACTTCGCTCACCCGGCTTTTAAGTCCAATTAATGCTGCCAGATCTTTTTGCTTCAGGCCCAGTTGTTCCATCCTGAATTTAATCGCTTCAATAGGGTCGGGAAGATCAATCGGGAATTGCTCTTGTTCGTATTTATCAATGAGGAGGCTGAGCAACTCCAGCTCATCAGCGTGTTCCGAATTCCTTTGAGCATCAAAAATCTCATCCAGACGCTTAAGGGCATCCTGATACTCCTGCTCTGTTTTAATTACTTTGTACTGCATGGCTTTAAATGGTTTCGGCGTTTTAACGGTATATACATCGAAAAAGTTCCCAAATATGGAACAAAATAGGTTTATATTTTTGAGTATATCCGGCAAATCCTCCGTTTTTTCAGCCCTGCTGTGAATTAGTTTTGTCCCGCATGGCATCCATGATTCGGCAACTGGCCTCGCAAACTGCCATCTATGGGCTGAGCAGCATGGTAGGAAGGTTCATCAACTTCCTGCTGGTGCCGCTGTACACCGCCCGTTTGGCTGCGGTGTCCGATTATGGTGTGGTGAACGTGATGTTCAGCTATGCGGCGTTCCTTGCGGTGGTTTATACCTACGGCATGGAAACGGCCTTTTTCAACTTCGCCCGACAGGAAGGAAAGGAACAAAATGCCTATGCCACGGCCTTCCGCGCCATTGCCATCAGCACGCTGTTTCTTACCCTGCCGGCCTTGATTTTTGCGCCCCAATTGGCCGAACTCATTGGCTACCCGGGCAAAGCCTATTATGTGCGCTGCTTTGCCGGCATCCTGGCCGCCGATGCCTTGGCAGCACTTCCATTTGCCTGGCTGCGTCAAAAGCAGAAGGCCCTGCGATTCGCCGCCATCAGGCTCAGCGGTATCTTTATCAATGTAGGGCTCAACTTGTTTTTGCTCATCGGATTGCCGCAAATGGCCGCATGGGGCTGGCTGAACACAAGTCTTGTGGAAACGGGGCATCTGGTCAGCTATATCTTCCTTTCAAACCTGTTGGCCAGCCTGTGTACCTTCATCCTGCTGCTGCCGGAATGGAGGCAGGCTGTGAAAGGTTATAACCGTGACCTCCTTTCTCAAATGCTGCACTACGCCCTGCCTCTGGTTTGGGTTGGACTGGCCGGAATGGTGAACGAAACCCTGGACCGTATCTTGCTGAAAAGCATGCTTCCCGCGCAGGAAGGTGATTATCAGGTGGGCATCTACGGCGCATTTTATAAGCTGGCCATGGTGCTGACCATCTTTGTGCAGGCCTTCCGCTTTGCGGCGGAGCCGTTTTTCTTCTCCAGAAGCAATGATGAGAACCCACAAGCGCTTTATGCCCGGGTGATGGGTGTTTTTATCTGGGTGATGTGCGGCATTGCGCTCGTAACCCTGCTGCTGCTGGACGTATTGGCGCCCCTGCTCATCAGAAAGGAACTGTATTTCCTCGACCCACGGGGACTGGCCATCGTGCCGGTGCTGCTTGCGGCCAACCTTTTTCTTGGCGTTTATTACAACCTCAGCATCTGGTATAAACTCACCGGTCAGACCCGGATGGGCGCAAGAATCGCCATCGCCGGAGCCCTGCTGACCATCGTGCTGAACTTCTTGCTCATTCCACGCTGGGGTTTTGTGGCTTCCGCCTGGACTACCTGCCTGGTGTATCTGGCCATGATGCTGGCTTCTTATGCCCTTGGACAGAAGTACTATCCGGTGAAATACCGAATGGGCTCAGCCTTTCTGGCCATCGCAGCCGCATGCGGAATGTATGCGCTTTGGAAATACCTGAATATCAGCCGCAGCGCGGAACCCTTGCGTTGGTCACTGGTCATACTCAGCTTGGGCGGGGCCTATTTGCTGCTGATGTTAAAAACTGAATTATGGAACAAGAAACAACGCTGAACATAAAAGTAGTAAATACGTCCGGCAATCCATTGCCCCAGCGACAAACCATCCATGCCGCCGGTATGGATTTACAGGCCTTCCTGACGGAGACATGCACCCTTGAACCTGGAGAAAGAACGCTCATTCCTACCGGTTTGTATTTAGAAATTCCTCCCGGCTATGAGGCCCAGGTGAGGCCGCGCAGCGGACTGGCCCTGAAGCACGGAATTACCGTGTTGAACAGCCCCGGCACCATTGACAGCGATTACCGCGGCGAAGTAAAAGTACTGCTCATCAACCACGGGAAAACACCTTTTAACATAGCCAACGGCGACCGCATCGCACAGTTGATTGTAGCAAAACACGAAAGAGTTCAGTGGCAGGCAGTGAGCGAACTGGACTTAAGTGAAAGAGGCTCAGGCGGTTACGGTTCCACCGGTGTTTAGGAAAGCAGACACTTAAGGCCCGGTTTAAAGTTTCTTAATCTGAAAAGCCCGTTATTTGCAAGGTTAATCTTGCAGTAAAAATATGAAGGTAATTGTGCCAATGGCGGGAATGGGAAAAAGGATGCGCCCCCACACGCTTACTGTCCCTAAACCCCTGTTGCCTGTAGCAGGAAAGCCCATCGTACACTGGCTGATTGAAGATATTGCCCGTGTTTGCCGTGATCGTATTGAAGAAGTGGCCTTCGTAATCGGCGATTTTGGTGCCGAAACAGAGCAGAAATTGCTGGAAGTAGCCGAAAGCATTGGTGCCAAAGGAAAGATTTTCTACCAGGATGAACCGCTCGGTACCGCCCACGCGGTGCTTTGCGCCGAAGAATGTCTGGATGGTGAAGTCATAGTAGCGTTCGCAGACACCCTGTTTCGTGCAGACTTTGAACTCGATAAAACCCGCGATGGCATCATCTGGGTGCACCGTGTGGAAGATCCCCGGATGTTTGGGGTAGTGAAAATAGATGAAGGCAACAACATCACTGATTTTGTGGAAAAACCGGCCGAATTCGTTTCGGACCTCGCCATCATCGGCATTTACTATTTCCGCGACGGCGCCAATCTGAAAAAAGAACTCCGCTATCTGCTCGACAATGATATTCGCGAAAAAGGCGAGTACCAACTCACCAACGCCCTGGAAAACATGAAGAATAAAGGGCTGCGTTTTGCGCCCGGGGCGGTGGAAGAATGGTGGGACTGCGGAAATAAGGACGCCACCGTTTTTACCAACCAACGCCTGCTGGCCACACGTCAGGACCAGTTTGCCGTAGATAAAACAAGGTTCAACGGAGGCACAGAAATCATTGAGCCCTGCTTCATCGGGGCCAACGTGCAAATCAAAGGAAGCCGCATCGGGCCCTATGTTTCCATTGGAGACAATACGGTTCTGGAGAATTGCGTAGTGGATAACAGCATCATCCAGAGCCACAGTTCCATACGCAACCTGAAGTGTACCAACAGCATCATCGGCAACCATGTGCGTCTGGACGGAAGCAGCCATGAGCTGAGCATCGGCGACTATTCCACCCAGAATTAAGGTATGCGGGCGGCCCGGATTTTACTGCCGCTCTTTATTATAATCCTGCACACAGCCTGCGGGGCAGCGAAGAAAACGCCTGCTGCGAAAACTAATATAAGCAGCGCCGACGATGGTTCGGAGGTGACTTTTGCATCTTCTTACATCAATGCTGAGTCGCAATACCTGAGCGGTGCCGGTGATTTGGGCCTGGCCTCATTTCTTGCCCTGGAAAAGGAACAGGCAGACAATGCCGCGGTACATTACCGAATCGCCTGTATTTACGAGGCACAGCAACGTTACACCGAGGCACTCTTCTTCATAAAAAAAGCACGCAAACTCGATCCAAAGAACCGCTGGTATCGGGAACTGGAAGCTTCTTTACTGGAAGAAACGGGAGAACCGGCACAGGCTGCGGCCATTTTCGAGCAACTCATGTCAGAAGACCCCGCTCGCTCCGTCTTTTTTCAGGAAGCCCTCCGACTGCAACTCAAAGCAGGTAATCGCGCCAAGGCGATGGATTTAATTAACCGCAGGGAGCAGCAAGTCGGACTCCGTCCATACACTACCGAACGCAAAATCCAATTGCTCAAGGCTGAGGGGCGCTACCTGGATGCTGCCGATGAAATGAAAAGGCTGCGCGAGAAATATCCCGACCGTTCTGTCTATGCGTTTCGCGAGGCGGAACTCAGCCTAGATGCCGGTAATGCGGAACGTGCCATTCCGCTGCTGAACAATGTTCTGGCGCAGAATCCTTCCGATTTTAAGGCAGAAGCGCTGCTGCTGCAAATACGCCTGAGCCGGGGTGAAACCGCCGGAAGCTTCGGCCCATTGCAGCGACTGCTGGTAAACGATGAATTAGACTTCCAAAGAAAAAAAGACCTGCTTGATTTGTGGCAGAAGCATATCCGTGTTTCCAACGACAGCATGGCTCGCATATTGAACTTGTTGGAACAGGCACATGGAAACGAGCCCGTTGCCCTGGAATATTGCGGAGACCTGGCCGCGGCCCGCAAGATGGATAGCCTCGCAGCAACGTACTACCTGCACATGCTTTATGCGGATTCCGTCCTGAATAAAGAACCACATTTCATTCAATACGCGAAAACGGTGAATGCCCTTCGGCTTGTTACAAACTGGAGCCGGTTGTATGATATCGGGAGCGAAATGACGGAATTATTTCCTGCCATGGCGCAGGCCCACCTCTGGAAGGCTTACGGGGCCTTTCAGTTGAATAATCTGGACATTGCCGAGGAATCAGCCGCTTATGGCATGAGTATGGCCTTTAAAGCAGAGGATGATCTGGCACTCAGGGCGCTGATGCAACGCATACTCTGTGCCCGGGGTAGAACCGATGAAGCGATGGTACTTGCCCGCAGCGGCGTGCAGAAATGGCCGGCAGAACCCTGGGCCAAGGCACAACTGGCCTATATGCTGGCACGCACCGGTGC
>JAGWYC010000233.1 GCA_018969565.1 Bacteroidota bacterium
TTCGCAACAGCGTTCTTCGCAGCACAAGTGCATGCTGAGGGGCAAAAGGCCCATCACCATGGTGGTGCACAGCAACATGCTGTATGCGGCTAACTTGCGAAACACAACACAAAATTAATCAAATCAATACTGAAATTGTTTTACTGTAGTTCAGAAATCGAGTCCCCAGGTGAAGTAGCTCATGCCTTTATTCCAGCGATTTTCCACCAGACCCCAGCCGTGGTCGAACTTGAGGTAATAGCCCAATACCCGCGAGCGCATGCCGAATCCGGCGCCCATAACTAAGGGATTCCTGCGGCTTGTAACGGTGATGCGGTAGGCGCCTCCGTCAATGATGCGGGTATTGAAGGGATTGTCCCTGCTCCAGGGACTGCTGCCAACCCAGGCAGTGCCGGCATCAATAAATCCGGTAAACATAAAGTTCCGCCAGAAGTCGGCGCGAATGGGTTTCTGATACAGATAAGCAAACACCGGGATTCGCAGCTCGGCGTTCAGCAACAGGAAATTATTTCCAGACCTGATGTTCCGGCTGAAGCCGCGCATATTGCCCACAATGGACTGGAATACATAGGGTTCGGTATTGAGCAGGGCGAGGCCGCTTTCGTATTGCCGGTTGCTCTTGATCCAGTTTTCCATGGCGCCCAGATAATATACAGTGCGAGCCGATCCGGAACTGCTGGCGCCGGTAAGGCGCGTACAAAGGCTGATTTGCCTGTGCAGTGGAAGATAATAACGAACATCACCGCCCAATACCCACATGTTATTTCCACCACCCATGAACCAGTTTTCGTTGTATAGTTTCATGCGTAATCCGCGCAGATGGTTTAGTCCGCGTGCATCGGTATTGTCGAATACATAGGTGAAGCGCAGCCCTGAATAGAACTTGCTGATGTCAGGGGTAAACAAAGTGGAGGGGCCGCTGGACTTTACCAGTATTCGCTCCTGACGACCAATCAGGGCCATTGATATTTTCTCACGTTCGTTGAGCGGATACTGCAACTTTAGTTTGACCGTAGAGCTCAGGCTTCTGCGAAACAGTGCCTGGTCGGCCACATCAAAGGGTCTGGCTCTGCGCACCACGGAAAACTCTTTATCCAGCCTGCGGTGCATATCGCTGAACCTGAATAAAATATCCGAACGGTTCAGGGCGGTGTTTACCCGAATGCCTCCATCCAGGGTATAATCCTTCATGCGGTCGCTGATGCTTGCCTTCAGGAAAGGACTGAACAGTTCAAACTGCATAATTTCCGGTGGAAGCAGGTTGGTAAAATAATAGGATCCCAGGATGGAGTTGTCGAACTGAGATTGGAAATGATCTACCGTGAAACGCAGGCGGGCATCGGCAGCCTCCAGGGCTTGTTCCTGTACCAGCGCGGTTTCGCTCACCTCTTCGGCAAGTGGCGGATCGGTCTTGTCGAAGCCGGTCAAGTAGTGTACCCGGGAATAATATCCGCTGTCCACGTAATCTCTGGGCTTGTTCAGCAGTGATGTATCAGGTGTTTCAGGAATAATGTTTTTCAGTTGGAAAGGGGAGGTGGAGGACAAAGAATCCAGCCTGCGGGTAAAGCGTCTCCAGTCCATGTTATTCACCGTAACGCCCTGTTGTTCGCCTTCCAGTTCGGTGATGAAGATTTTATATCGCCCGTTGATGAGCAACAGTTCTGCCAGCAGCCTGTTGTCGGGTGCGTAATCCTGGTAGATGATGCTGCGCTTGTAATTGGTCAGCGCCAATGGCCGGGGCAGGCTGTCCTGCCAGTTAATCTGCCAACTGTTCACAATTCCGGAACCGTCACAGAGGTACCAGATGTTGCGATCTCCGTAAACCAGCGGTCTGCTTACCTGAATGTCCCGGCCGTAGCGGGTGAGTGTGGTGAGTTTGCCGCCGGGCCCATCCATCAGGAACAGATTGCTGCTGTTCTCCTGCTTCGCACCGGTTTCGGTGGGGCGATTACTGATAAATACCAGCTTGTCGGAGTCCGGCAGCAAACGTGCTGAATGGTCAAAATAGATGTCGTTGGTAAGCTGTTCGAAGTGGCCGTCGCTCAGGCGGTATTGGTATAAGTCGCTTTGCCCGTTCTGAATGGCGCTGATGATCAGCTCGTCGTTGTTTTTGTAAATGAAGTCATGCACCCCGAGGAAGCCTCTGATGGGGGTGAGGCGCACGGTCTTTGCGTTCAGTGATATGTCGCGCAACAGGTATTCGCCTTTTTCTTCGCTCAGCACACTAAGAATCTTCCCGTGCTCTTTCCAGGCCAGGATAGGATCATGGTAATCCGGTATCTGATTCAGCACCTTGTGCCCACCGGTATAAAGCAGTCTGGTTGTTTTCAGCCGGGTATGGTAGAGCCAGATCTGATAAAGACCCTTGTCATTGGTCACGATGGCCAGTTGTTGCCCGTTGGGGCTGATGATGAACTGGGTATGTTTCAGGTTGCCAAGGCGACGGGGCGCATTTTCACTGCCCTGGGGAAGGCTCTTTCCGGCCGGCTCCGCATTGTATTGCCGTGTGTAATGCTCCTGCCAGGCTTCAATAAAGGCGCCAATGCGCTGCTGGGTGACAAAGTAGATGGCGCTCTCCACGCTACGTGTGGTGCGTGTCATGTAGATGATGTTGGTCAGGGCGTCCTGCCCATACACTTCCAGCAGGTATTTCCAGATGCTGTGGCCCGCCAGTTCATAATCTTCATGGCTCAGGCTGTTAAACTTGCGGAACAGTCCCGTGGCGATGGCATCGTGCATTCTGTTGTCCAGGTCGGCATTCCATTCCTCGCTCAGGTAACTTTTCAGTCCGCTGAGGTACCAGGGCGGCAGGGCCAGCAGGGCAGAGTTTTGAACGCGTTCCTGAATGGTGCCTCCGTACATCATCTCCCGAAGCAGAACCTCGGTGACCGAAGAGCGAATCTGTCTTCCTAAAAAGTTATAATCACCGTTGAAGTAAATGGCAACCTGGTCATCCGGCACGGGTTGATAGCCGGAAGCGGTAATCTGGGGGTTGACATAACCCATGTTACTCTGACGGTATTGGCTCAGGCTGTTGAACAGCAGCAACTGAATGCTGCCGCTCAGGCGGTAGCCCAGTATTTTTTCAATGCGCGGAATGGTGTTCCGGGCAATATCCAGGGTTTTCAGGGCTATGGGCTGCCCGCCTTTGGTGAAATACACATCCACATTGCGGTCAGAATAGAATTTCCAGTCGAATTGCCCATAC
The DNA here is from genome assembly GCA_018969565.1 of Bacteroidota bacterium. Lineage (GTDB taxonomy): Bacteria > Bacteroidota > Bacteroidia > NS11-12g > UBA955 > REEB481. The sequence goes on from JAGWYC010000233.1 coordinate 3,209, forward strand.
TGTACCCGGTTCTGCCCGAATTCAGGATAAAAGCCCTGGGCGGGAAGCAGGGCAGGAATTCCCAAAACCAATATGAGCAATCGTCGCGCAAACACCTCAATGTCAAATATAACTGGTATTCCTTTCAAGCCGCTCAGGGATTTGTGTTTAATTGTGTTCGGAACAGGGCGAATAAGCCATAGGCAATGCCTGCGCCGAAAAGTCC
>JAGWYC010000008.1 GCA_018969565.1 Bacteroidota bacterium
CAAATACGCAGCCTGAAGCCCATTGTTTATTATGATATACATGGGCGTGCCAAATTCCTTTGCCAGCCTGCTATTCAATCGAATTCTGCGCACTAAAAACCCATTCACATAAAATTCGATGCAATCAAAGTTCCACTGACAAGCGTATGTATAAAATCTTTTATCGGTATCGGCAGGCAACCTGATTCCTGTGATGCGTTGTCCTTTATTGCCCGCTTCTATGCTGCCGAAATGCAGGCTGTTGGTGAGCCTTCGGATACTCCGCCCTGTGCTCTTGCCATACATTTCAAATATGTCAATTTCCGGAGGCCAGCCATGCACAGGCGCTAACCAGAATGCCGGCCATACTGCCGGTCCTGAAGGTAATTTACAGCGCAGTTCGAAATATCCATAAAGCGTTGAAAAGGAAATATCCGAGCAGATTAATCCTACCTGAAATGGCACGATGGTATCCCGGCCAAGTACATGCACCCGGGCGGGGCGATGGATGGCAAGAAGCCTGAGCAGGCCGGAATCTGAGTGAACTGCAGTATCGGAATACCACTGGTGCATGTCGCCCGGATGAATATTACCCCAAGGCTGTCCGATTCGCCACTTATTCCGGTCAAATGTGTTAAACTCATCCTGAAAGGCCAGTTTATAAGCCGAATCTAAATTCACCCGCCGCCCTTGATACAGGCGTTGTTTGTTCACGGAACGAAGCCAGCTCATCCGACCCCGATATGCCAGGTTTTCAAGCGCAGATCTTATCGGGAACATCGGTTCAAAACGGCTTCGGACACCGGCTTCGGGCGTTGCGTGTTGGGCGGCAAGCAGGCCGGGAATCATACAGGTCATCCAAAAGAAACTGTGGCGCACAAACACAAAATTCCGTAATTTGTAGCTTTATGGCTTTTCAATCCGGATTTGTGAGCATTATCGGCCTGCCCAACGCGGGTAAAAGCACTCTGTATAACCGCCTTGTGGGTGAAAAACTCAGCGTGGTAAATCCAAAAGCACAAACCACCAGACATCGCATTCTTGGCATTGTAAACCGCGAACAGGCACAGATTATATACAGCGATACACCCGGATTGGTGCGCAGGGTCAGCAATAAAATGCACGAACACATGGTCGGTGCAGTCATGGAAAGCCTGGATGATGCCGATGTGTTGATTTACCTGGCCAACCCCGGAGAACAGGCGCTTCCTGAATCTATTGCCGAACGCATTGGTCGCAGCAAGGCCGCGCTGATTATTGCCCTGAACAAAATAGACCTGGGCAATCAGGAGCAGATTGAAGCGGAAGTGGCACAGTGGAAGCAGCTTAATCCCAGTGCGGTTATACCGATGAGCGCCCTGCATGGATTTAATATCGAAGCGCTGGAACAACTGATTATCAGTCTGCTTCCGGAACATCCGGCCTATTTCCCGGAAGACCAGTTGACCGATCGCACGGAACGCTTTTTTGTCAATGAAATCATCCGCGGCAAAATACTCACGTACTACAGCAAGGAAATCCCTTACTCTATTGAGGTGGTGACCCAGTCATTCAAAGACAATAAGAACCTGCTGAAAATTCATGCTGAAATTATCTGCGAACGCGAGTCGCAAAAGGCTATTCTGATTGGTCAGAACGGTAAAGCATTGAAGCGAACAGCTACGGCGGCAAGACAGGATTTGGAGGCCTTCTTCGGAAAACAGGTGTTTCTGGATGTTCGGGTGAAGGTGCGCGAAGACTGGCGCGACAAGGATTCTTACCTGCGGGAGTTCGGCTATCAGAACGATTAACCCCGCTGCTGTGCGGGCCGGAACATGCCCAGAATTTCATCTACATAGCGTCGGTCATTGCACAAACGCGGCACCTTGTGCTGACCGCCCAGTTTGCCTCTTTGCTTCATCCAGGCGTGGAAAATTCCTTCAGGCACCACACGGACTTTAGGCATGTGCAGGGCTAAATCCTTCTGCCGCTTGGCCTCATAGTCGCTGTTACAGGCTTTGAGGGTTTGGTCCAGCACTTCGGTAAAACGCTGTATGTCATCAGGTGCTTGTTCGAACTCCACCAGCCATTCGTGACCGGGTTCTTCAGCACTCATGTAAACCGGCGCAGCGGTGTATTCACGAACCCTTGCGGCTGTGGCCGCACAGGCTTCCCGGATGGCTCGGTCGGCATTGTCAATCATCAGTTCCTCGCCAAAGGCATTCATAAACAGGCGTGTGCGGCCGCTGATGGTGAAACGATATGGCGAGGTACTCGAAAACGTGATGGTATCACCAAGTTGATAACGCCATAAACCACTGTTTGTAGAGATGACTAGGGCATAGTTGACCCCTGCCTGCACTTCCGACAAAGGATATACCGGAGGTTCCGCTTCGTCCATGCGGTCAGTGGGAATAAATTCATAAAACACCCCGTAATCCGTCATCAGCAGCATTTCGCGGGCACCGGGAACATCCTGGATGCCAAAAAAGCCTTCACTGGCATTGTAGGTCTCCAGATATTGCATGCCGGAGCCCTGAATGAGCGAAGAAAACTGGTCGTAATAAGGTACAAAGCTCACGCCCCCGTGGATATAGAGTTCCAGGTCAGGCCAGATTTCACGGATATTCTTCTTTCCGGTCATGTCCAGCAGACGCTGAAACAGCACTAAGGTCCAAGTGGGCACCCCGGAAATACTGGTCACATGCTCATGCAGGGTTGCCTCGGCCATCTTTTCCAGTTTCTCCTCCCAGTGTTCCATCAGTGCAATGGATAAATCAGGGGTTTTCAGGAAGCTCGCCCATACCGGCATGTGGTTCATCAGCACCGCGCTGAGGTCGCCATACCAGGAGTTTTCGTTGTGCTGGTTTACGCTGTGACTGCCCCCGATGAGCAGATTCTTGCCTTCAAATATTTTGGTATCTGGGAAGGAAGCGCAGTAAAAAGTGAGCACATCTCTGCCGCCCTTAAAATGACATTCTTCCAGTGATTCAAAGCTTACAGGGATGAATTTACTCTTATCGTTGGTTGTGCCGCTGGATTTGGCAAACCAATAGATGTCACCCGGCCAGAGCAGGCCCTGTTCGCCGGCCATGGTTCGCTCGATATAAGGTTTCAGTGATTCGTAATCCTGCAGCGGCACCTGCCTTTTAAATTGCTCGTAATTCTGGATTCCCGCGAAATTGTGCAGCCTGCCGAATTCGGTGTAGCGACCGGCCTCCAGCAGGTTTTGCAGCATGCGTTCCTGCGTGTCGAGCGGTTTGTACAGTACATCCTCCAGGCTGTTGATGCGCTGACGGAAGTACCAACTGATGAGTGGTCCCAGAATCATTGGCCTGCGGTTAAATGTTCCAAAAAGCTGCGGTACAAGCGGTAAGTATGCACGTATCCATGCAAAGTTAAGGTTTGCGGCACATCATCGGTACTGTGGTAGGCGGGTCTTGGACCGGACAGGTAGCCGAAGAAAGATGGAACCCCGGCTTCGGTAAAGAAATAATGGTCAGAGTTGGCCGCCTTCCCGCGTTTGTTGATGGCCGGCAGGAACTGAAATTGCCGGTTGAGGCTATCCAATATGGAAAATTCCCTGGGGAAGATGGTCGCGTTTACCACGGTCATTCCTGTTTCACCGGTTCCCATGAGGTCAAGATTCAGCAAAAAGCGAATGCGATTCAGTGGCAACACGCGGTCGCGTATCAATGCAGCGGAGCCCAGCAGGCCTGCTTCTTCCGCAGCGAAAAAAACCACTACCACACTGTAAGGTAGGGGTTTGAGCACAGAACCACGCGCCAGATCCATAACCATTGCCACACCGGAAGCATTGTCGTTTGCGCCGGGGAATATGGCCTTCCCCATGCGTCCGAGGTGGTCGTAATGGGCGGTCAATACGAGCAGTGAATCCGGCATGTGGGTCCCCGGAATAAAACCAATTACATTGCTGCACGTTTGCTCAGGCCTGAATTCGTTTTTGACCCGCAGATTCAACTGTGCTCCATGTTGAAGCCGGTCCGCGCGCAACAATAAGGTTACTTTTTGATCTACTGCTTGCGCAACACCCCAGGCAGGGAGGCGAGGGACCGCATTTATCTGCACGGGAACAGGGTGCAATGCACGCATTTGCGCAACACGCTTCCCCCAAAGAGGATGGCGCAGCATGGCCTCGGGAACCGCAGCCACCGAATCCTGAAGCCGCCAGGGCCCGCCGGGATACGTGAGGGTATCCGCCCAGGACCATACCCGTATCACGAAGCTTCCCTTCCATCCCGGGGAGGCCTCGTCAATCAGGTATTCTATACCGGGCTTCAAGGTTCTTCCTTGCAGTTTTACTTCTGTAACAGGCAAGGTGTTCACCGGCATATTGAAATGGTGTATATATGAACCCTTCCAGGGCTGAACGCCCGCATTGCGCAACTGTTGTTCCAGGTATCCTGCGGCCTTAAGTGCGCCTTTGTTGATATAGCCCCTACCCTCGTATTTCCTGCTGCACAGTTCTTCAATCAGCTTTCTTGCCCTTGCTGAATCCTGCGCTGCTGCGGTTCCGAAGAGAAACCCCGGAACAAGCAGTATCCAACTTCCTGCATCACGTAAAAAACCCAAACACATGAATTCCTGTTCCCTCCCCCGTAATTTGCAAAAATAACCATGAACGTAATTCCAAAACCAACCGGACCTGAAGAAGAGATATACCTGGAAGGTGCGCGCAGCCGCGGTTATGAAACACGGTTTGCCTTCAAGGTGATGTGGGAATTTATCAAGGGCTTCCGAACACTGCACTTTGTTGGACCCTGCGTGACAGTGTTCGGCTCGGCGCGTTACAAAGAGGGTCATCCCTATTATGATATGGCAAGACAAGTAGGCGGAGCCATTGCCAAAGCCGGGTTTACCACGATGACCGGCGGTGGACCCGGGATTATGGAGGCAGCCAACCGGGGTGCCTGTGATGAGGAAGGACGCAGCGTGGGCGTAAACATCGTGCTGCCGATGGAACAAGAGCCTAACCCTTACCTGGACACACAGGTTACCATACGATATTTCTTTGTTCGCAAGGTTCTGCTGCTCAAGTACTCCTACGGCTTTGTGGTATTGCCCGGCGGATTCGGTACCATGGATGAACTTTTTGAAACGCTCACCCTGGTGCAAACCCGCAGCATCCGCGATTTCCCCATTGTGTTGATGGGAAAGGATTACTATAAGGAACTCTGGGCCGCATTGAAAGATATGGTAGTGGAGGGAACCATTTCTGCCGACGACCTGAAATTGGTATTGCTCACCGACGACCCCAACGAGGCCATTGACCATATTGGCTATTATGTAGGCCGGAATTTCAGGGTACTTCGCCGCCGCCGCCCGTTCTGGTGGCTGTTCGAAAATTCCCGTCGCGTTTGGAAAAAACCCGTCAACGCATAAGGTTGATGGTTTCCCGCTCGAAGTGGGTCTTGTCTTCCCAGTCTTTTACAAACACCTTCACCGCATAGATACCCTGCAAGGCGGGTTTGCCGTCAAAGGTTCCATCCCAGCCGTGCTGTTCATCACCGCGGAACATCAGCGCACCCCAACGGTTATACACTTCAAAGTGCATCCACTTATGGCCGATAACTGTGGGCTTATAAACATCATTGAGGCCGTCTCCGTTAGGCGTGAATGAGTTGGGAACCGACAGCATATACACATCGCGCACCAACAAAGGTTTATCCATGGTGTCGGCACAGCCTATGCTGTTGCGCACGATGAGCCTTACCAAATAGGTGCCGGTATCGCTGTAGCTATGCTGTGGATTCGCATCGGTGCTTCCGCCTCCATCACCGAATTCCCAGGAGTAAGTCTGCGCATACTTGGATAAGTCGGTGAAGGTGGTGAGCGGATTCAGCGAGGTGGGATTCAACGGATTCCAACTGAAGTCGGCAACAGGCTGTCCATGTACGCGTATGAAGGCGGGTTTCTGGAAAGAATCCACACAACCATCGGCATTCTTCACTACCTGTTTCACCCCGTAGAGCCCTGTATCGCGGAACGTCCTGTTGCCATTGCTGCCGCTGACCTTCTGACCATCGGACCAGGTCCAGTTCCAGCTTACTGCGCCGAAACTCAGGTTCGTGATGGAAGCCTGAATACCTGAGCACACATTGAATGACACAGGCGCTGCTCCGGCCACGGGAGGAGTGCTCACCGTAACATATACAGAATCGGTGAGTGTGCGGGAACAATTGTCGCTCACAGAGTAATGGAAGAAGCCTGATGTAAGTGGTTTAAATCTGAATGGATTTGGAGCATTGTAGGTACTGCCCATCCATGTAATGCTGCGGGCAAGCGGCAAACCGCCGGACAACACCAGATTCACCTGCACGGAATCACCGGGGCAAACCAGGTTTTTATACACCGGAGCGGCGGCCAGTTTAGCCCGAACAGTTACATTGACCTGCGCGGTATCCGGGCTTACGGTGCAGCCATCACTTAAAATTGCTGTGTACGTGGTATTGCTCAACGGGGAAACACTATGCGTGGTACCGCTGCCCAGCCCCTGGTTCCAGGTAAGATTGTATCCGGAGGGAAGTCCTCCTGCCGGAATTGCATTCAACGTGAGCGGAGCGCCATAACAGATTTGTGTATCGCGGTTCAGGGTGAGCTGCAGAGGCAGACGCACGTTAACTTTTGCGCTGTCCGTAACCGGATTCATGCATCCGTCGCTCAGCGTTAAAAGGTACACTGTACTTTTATTTGGTGTAACGGTTTGCGTTTTATTGCCTGCGGGAAGTCCCTGATTCCAGGTGTACTGATATTTCGTAGGGTTGCCTCCGGCGGAAGTGGATCTTAGCATTACAGAGCGTCCAACGCAGATCAGGGTGTCCGGGTCCAGGGTTACTTTCAGCAGCGGACGATAGCGCACATAGATAGAATCCGAAGTTGCGGGTACAGAGCAGCCGTCGCTGAGGGTAACCTTGTACCAGCCATTTGTGGCCGGCTTGGTTTTCTTACTCGAGCCAAGTCCGAGGCCGCGATTCCATAAATACTGGTATTTGAGTGTATCTCCTCCGGAAGCGAAGGCACTCAGCCTTACGGAATCAGGAGCACAAAGCAGCGTGTCGGCGGTTTTCACCGAAACTTTGAGGGCAGGCTTTACCCATATCTTCACTTGGGCTGTATCCTGCCGGTCGGTACACCCATCAGAAATAACAGCCTGGTAAACCGTGGTTGTCCCGGGTTTTACAGAAACCGTGGTTCCGTTCAGGTTACCCGGATTCCAGGTGAGTTTCCTGGTCGCCGAACGCCCTCCTCCAATGGTGGCGCGCAAAGTGGCCGAGGTGCCACTGCAAATCACGCTGTCTTTCATCACCTTAAGGCTCAGTGGTTTCAATACCGTAAGCTTCACCTGATCGCTCACGGAAAGACCGGAGCACACGTCGTAAAGGGTTACCGTATAAGTAGTAGTATCTGTAGGTTTTACAAAGGGGGAAACACCGGCTGGCCAGCCTTTCCAGCTAACCCGCAGGTCGGGGGCGTAGCCGCCGGAGGTGGTAGCCTTGAGTTGCATGGAGTCGCCATAGCAAAGCGTAGTATCATTGCCTGCGTTCACCTTCAGCGGCTTTCGCACCGAATAGTATTTCGCCTTGAAGCCTTTACCCACCACCAGTTGGTCGCTGAAGAATTTGAAGGTTACGGTATTACCGGGAATGCGAATGGGTAAACCGCCGTTCATCAGTCCTGTCGTAGTTTTCCAGGGTGTGGCACCGGTGAATTTCCATCCCGCATATAAGTAAATGGTATCGAACTTCTGCTCCAGGTCCACCATGGTAAACTGCACAATCATGCTATCCGCGCCTGGGTCGGTGAGGTGCAATACAGAAGTGTTGTTCTGGAAGTAATTTCCTTCCCCGCCCTGGTCGTACACAATGCCTTTGCAGGCCTGGGCGGTATCTCTGCCTGAGGCCGGCATCAGAATACCCTGGCAGATGTCAAGGGTTGAATCTACCCTGATCCAGGCCTTTTTGGTGATGGAATCATACTTGTTCTTGAAGCAACTGGTGGCCTTCAGTTTCACCGTAAAATTGCCATAGCTGAGGTAGGTATTGGAAGGATTATATACTTTGGAAGTGTTGCCGTCGCCAAACCACCATTCTGCTGCTTTTGCATTGGAACTGGTGTTGATGAAATTCACCTTGGCAGGCGTGCGACAGAAAAAGGTATCTGACACAAAATCTGCCTTCACAAAAGCGCTGTCGTAGGCATTTCCAATACCCACCGCATACCAGGCATTGGTGGTGCTGATCACTTCTTTGGAACAGTTTCCATACAAATCGGCTGCCGACATGATGCCATAGGTGCGTGCATCGGCATAATTAGATGAAGGCGTGAGATACACCGTCAAGTTGCGGTACGCAATCCGGGCAGCCTTCAGAAAGCCAATGCTGTCCACATTGAAGTTCTTGCCAAAATCATTCTTTCCGCTGCCGCCGTCGCTGAGCAGGTAATACCAGTAATTCTGGACGCCGCTGTTGGTATGAACTCCGCCATTATCGCCGGTTGAAGTCCACCAGAATGTTCCCTTGTAACAATCCGGGTGACTGAACTGATTGGGATTGGCCATATTGCGAATACCATTACCGCCGGAAGTGATGTCCTCACCGATTTTCCAACTGTACTTTTTGCTTCTTGCCCAGCGTTCAATGGCATTACCAAACACATCGGAGAAAGATTCGTTTAGAGCACCGCTTTCGTAGGAATAAACCAGGCCTGCGGAATAAGTGGTTACGGCGTGGGAGATTTCATGCCCGCATACATCCAGGGCTGTAAGCGGGACATTAAGTGAAGACGTGGAACTTCCATCTCCATAAGTCATCACTGAGCCATTCCAGAAGGCATTGGCATAGTTGGAACTGTAATGCACATAGCTGAGAATCTTCGCATTCTTGTTGTCATAGCTGTTTCTGTTGAACAGCACTTTAAAGAAATCAAAGGTTTTTTCCGCACCCCAGTGCGCGTCGGTAGCCACTTCATCCCAGGTGGCGTTCATGTTGTTCCAGAAGTTATCGGCATCGGTGAAGTCCACCGCTGTTCCATAAGTGGTTCCTTTCTTCAGGTTATAGGTTTCCACACCGTTACCGCGGCCGGTTTCCCGAAGACGGTAGGATGTTTTACTCAGGCTGTCGGTAACAATGCGCTGCGTATCGCTGTAGCGGGTTTTTGCCAGGCCCTTGGAATCGCCGCTGTGGATGAGGTTTTCTGTTTCCAGCACCGCGCTGGTGGCAGCGTCAATAAACAGGTTTTGCCGGCTCATGGGTTCGTGGGCATATATATCAAACATCCAGGCCAGTTTCAGTGTGCCGCTGCCCGGGGCAAATCGCTCCGGAAGCCAGACCAGCCGGCCCTTAGGTGCATAAGTGGCATTCGGGTCTTCCTTGATTTTGCGGTATTCTGCTTCTTCCTCAGGAATCTGCCATTTGTAGCTTTGAGCCCCAACAAAATCCAGGGCCTTGCTCAGCGCGCTTGTTTCATCCAACGCCGCGGTCCCCGCAGGAAAACGGCCTTCATGCCAACGACCGTTAAACGAAACAACCCGGCCATCCAGGCTGTGGCTGATTACCTGTGCCGTGTACACATCCTTGCCTTCATGCACCTGCTGATAGCGATAATGCATCATGCCCAGATCATCCCTGAACTCGCCAATAAGTTTTAGGCCATCGGCATCCGTCCATCCGGAATTTCGGGCAAACCAGCTTGGGAAATCGGCAGCCGCAACGTAGCGATGCTCCGGAATTTGTCCAAACAGCAGTTGCCCGCTTAGCTCATCGAACTTGAGATTCGTACAATGCTGTTCCCAGTTTGATGTTGCAGCCGGTCTTTGGGCCAATGCCATTCCGGTGTAAAGGACAAACAGGATGGCAGTAAGTAACGGTTTGCGCATAAGCTAAAGGGTTTGCTTTTCAAATAAAAGGCAATTCATAAGACTATAAAATTGCTTAATGCGTTGCCTGAATAACTTTGCATTCATGCGCACGCGTGTTACGGAGCTTTTGGGAATCGAATTTCCGGTCATACAGGGAGGCATGATCTGGTGCAGTGGCTGGGAACTGGCTTCGGCGGTCAGCAATGCCGGCGGACTTGGTTTAATTGGCTCCGGAAGTATGTATCCGGAGGTGTTGCGCGAGCAGATTCGACGTTGTAAAAACGCCACGCAGAAACCATTTGGGGTAAATGTGCCGCTCCTCTATCCGGATATTGAACAGCACATGAACATCATTGCTGAGGAAGGCGTGAAGATGGTGTTCACCAGTGCCGGCAACCCTGCCACCTGGACGGCTTGGCTGAAGGAGCGCGGCATCACGGTGGTGCATGTGGTGGCTAACCTGAAGTTCGCCCTTAAATGCGCACAGTCAGGGGTGGACGCCATTGTAGCGGAAGGCTTTGAAGCGGGCGGACACAACGGCCGTGAAGAAACCACCACCATGTGTCTGATTCCGATGATTCGCGAAGCGGTACAACTTCCATTGATTGCTGCCGGAGGCATCGGCAGTGGGGCAGCCATGGCGGCGGCACTATGTCTGGGCGCAGAAGCGGTTCAGGTGGGCAGCCGCTTTGCCGCAACCGTAGAAAGCAGCGCCCATGAACAGTTTAAACAAGCCATCGTGAAGGCCGGCGACGGTGATACCCGTCTTACCCTGAAAGAACTCACACCGGTGCGCCTGATCCGGAACAAGTTTTATCAGGAAATTGAAGCCGCTTATGCCCGGGGCGCTTCCACAGAAGAACTACAAGAACTTTTAGGACGCGGTCGCGCCAAGAAGGGAATGTTTGAAGGGGATCTGGAAGAAGGCGAACTGGAAATAGGACAGGTGAGCGCGACCATACATTCAATTCCCCATGCTGCTGAAGTGCTTCAAGAGCTGGTTGAGGGATGTAAGAGCAGGTTAAAGATGCTGGCAGAAATCTGCTGAAGGATCTATCCGTTTTGTAATCCAGTTGTCATCCTTCCGGGCTTCTGTTTCACCAAAACCGTACTTCATCAGTAAAGATGAAACTCTGCCCGCCGGCGCCGGGATGCCAGGCCGGTAAAGGTCCAAACTGTTCTGCTTCTATTCGCACAAAACGCGCTGAAATCGGGGGGAAGTCCAGCCTTGCCGACTGCCTCATCGAGGTCATGCTGTCCACCGGTATGGGGTTAGTCCAAAATTGCGCGTGCTGCCAAGTCATCCCATCTTCAGAAAAAAACAGACGTAAACCCTTGGGAAACACTATCCAACTGCGGGTATCCTGCAAAAAACCCAGTTCGGCATGCGACAGTGTTTGCAGCGTTCCCAAATCAATTTCTGCAACAAATGGTTGCTCCTGAATGCCCATCCAGCGGCCCTTTTGCCATTCGGCATCTCCTGTGATGCCATCGGTGAGGGCCTGCGCCCCTCCTGCGGTGTATTGCCGGTTCATAGGATTCAACAGACGCACCTGCCAGTTGTTCGGCCTGCGAAACACAGAGGTACGCGACTTAGCTGCGCCTGAATACGCCTTTGAAGGCAGATGTTGCGCCGTGATGCAGGCGTCCTCCCGAATTTTCAGTTGCAGCGTCCCCCCTGCCGATGCGGGCAATATGGTATCCATCCACCAATGACCATTGCGTTCCAGCCTGAGGGGCAAATGGGCAGCAGCCTGAAGCAACAATACCGTGCTGTCATTGAAGGCCTGATCAGGTGCCTGCCAAACCGGTGCAGGCAGCACCCGCTCGTGTGCTTCTGTCAGAAAGCAGTCTTCCGGATTTGTACCCCAGCTTCCAGGTGTGGTTCCCATATAAAACACCAATTTGCCGCCGCCGGTCAGTGCTGCATGGCTAAGGTAATTCCTGCTGATGCTGCGCCCGTTCAGCTTCAGGTCGCGTATATAATTACCGGTTCCGCGTTTCTGCATGCGAAGCCTGCGCCCATCTTCAAAATTCACTTCTGCCTTGCGGAACAGCGGATACCCGATGCTGTAACGCGCATCTCCCGGACATACCGGATAAAAACCCAGACTGCTCAGCACATACCAGGCACTCATCTGCCCGCAGTCTTCATTGCCGCTCAGGCCATCAGGGGCGGCATGGTACAATTTGTCCAGAATCTGCTTCACCCGTTCCTGTGTTTTGGCAGGCGCACCCACACTGTTATACAGGTAGGCAATGTGGTGGCTGGGTTCATTGCCGTGTGCATATTGTCCGATTAATCCGGTGATATCCACCTGCTCCCGGCCCACTGTGGCGCTGCTGGCAGAAAACAGACTGTCAAGCAGGGCTTCCGCATCACCTCCGGAGGTTTGCAGTTGCTGCATCCAGCCATGCAGGTCGTGTTGCACCGAAAATGAATACTGCCAACTGTTGGCCTCCGTGTAATGGTTGTTCACCTCCCGTGGCTCGAAAAGTTCATAGCGGCCACCATTGCTGCGCGGGCGCATGAGCAGGGTTTCCGGATCAAGCAGGTTTTGCCAGGCTGCGCTGCGCACATCAAATACCCTACGCAGGCTGTCGTTGCCCAGCATCTCTGCCATGCGTGCAACGCACCAATCGTCGTAGGCGTATTCGAGGGTTTTGCTCACCGATTCGCTTTCGTTTTCTATGCTTAAGAAACCATACTTTTTGTAATCGTCTATGCCGAAAACAGGCTTTTCTGCGCTCGCAACAGCATCTTTGAACAAGGCGTTGGCACTGTCTGGCAAGATATCTTTTGCCATGGCGTCGGCAATGACTGAAACCGCGTGGTAACCAATCATGCAATTGGTTTCGTTGGAAGCCAGTTCCCATACCGGCAAACGCCCGGATTCCCGGTACATACGCAGAAAGCTGTTCAGGAATTCACGGGTGCGTTGTTGCTCAATCAGGGTGTAGAGCGGGTGTGCCGCGCGGTGGGTATCCCAGAGGGAAAACACGGAATAATGCGGGCCTTTACTCTGCCTCTGTTTTCTGTCCATACCACGGTAGCTGCCATCGGCATCATCCACCCGGTTGGGCACAATCATCGTATGGTATAATGCGGTGTAGAAAATGGTTTCCTGTTCGGGGTTGCCTGCAACACGGATTTTACTCAGTTGTTGCTCCCATTCCAGGCGTGTAGCGTGGCGCACCTGCCGGAATCGCGCTTCACTGATTTGCTTCGCGGGCAACTTGTCAGGACTCAGCCATCCGGAAAATGAAACATTCACTTCCAGATAAAGATCCCGGGTTGCAGGTGGGAAATACAGCACAACCCGGCGGTATTCGCCTTTGACGGTTTCGATGAGGCGAAAGGAATCCGCCGGGATAGAAAACTGACCGAAGAAGAAGAACTGTTGATCCTCCGCCCAGGCTTTGGAAAAACGATGGCCGGCAATGGTTGCTGCACCTGAGTTCGTGGGATCGCTCAGGGAAATATTCATATTGCCTGAGACCACGTAGTCGCGATGCGCCAGATCTACCACGATTAGCTTGGGCACTGAAGCGGGAAAGCGGTAATGATGGATGCCGTTCCGCAGACCGGCGGTCATTTCCGCAAAAATTCCATTGTCGAACTGCACGGCATAATAGCCTGGTACGGCCTGTTCGTTTCTGTGGGAGAAGCTCAGCGGATTCAGGGCCGGCCGTATCAGCAGATCACCGTAGTCAGAAACACCTGTTCCGCTGAGGTGGGTATGCGAGAAGCCATAACAGATGCTGTCGTCAAAATGATAGCCCGAACAGCCGTCCCAGCCATCGAGGCGGGTATCGGGACTCAGTTGCACCATACCAAAGGGCGCTGTAGCACCCGGGTAGGTATGTCCGTGCCCGCCGGTACCGATGAACGGATTTACGCGTGTAAGGGGTATTTGTGCAGACAGCACACTAAAGAAGGCAATAAATACGGGCAGGATTCGGTACATAGAAAGACTTTTTCCTTGATGAAGGAGCATTGGCAAAATAAAGCGAATCCGGCGGAGGTATTCAATCAGGGAGTGGCGGCCACCTGAAAAGCTTCAGTGCCCCGAGGCCGCAGGTACCATGAATCCGGAAGATCAGAAAAGCCCAAGCACCACATTGCATATCAGCAATGCCGGGCTCCAATGGTTTTATTCCACGGCCACTGCGCCACCCGGACCCAAGTATTGAGCGTTCCCAAAGGCAAGTATGGGGAAGAACAGGAAAGGCAGGAAAATCATTCCAATGGCAAAGAGGATGTCCTTACCGAAGGATAGCGCCAGACGGTGGTACACAATGATGATGACCACGATGTTTACTCCGGGAATCAGCCAAAGCAAAATCCACCAGGCGGGCTTCCCCACTATTTCCAATAGTACAACGGCATTGTACACAGGCACAATGGAGGCCCAACCCGGCTTGCCGGCCTTGGTGAAAATTTTCCAGCTTGCGGCCAGCATCAGCAGCGTAAATGCCAGAACGGAGAAAATCAGGATGAGTCGGAAGTCTTCGAATTTCAAATTGTTCATATTAAGGTTTATTAGGTTTGCTTAATGAGTATTCTACGAACCCTGCATTAATGAAAGGTCCATTTACAAGGATATTTAATAGAAAAGAAGAATGCCAACCATAAGCAGCAAATTCACCATTTTCAGTGAGTTGTTTTCCCTGTTTTCGGGGATATATCTCTACCCCTTATTAACTATTTCAGGACCGATTGATGGTGAAACCGAATTTGTTCTGAACAGACTCAAAGCTGCACATTGACTCCCTCCGGTCGTCGGACCTGGCAGGGAGGGCTTCACAACGACAAAAAAGCAAGGCGCTGCGCCCCTTGTTTTTTATGGCGCACTTCACTGCTGGAGCAAGCTTCGCAATTCAGCGCACAATAAAAAAGCCGCAGAGTCTGCGGCTTTTTTGTCCTTGTAGCGGGAACAGGACTCGAACCTGTGACCTTCGGGTTATGAGCCCGACGAGCTACCACTGCTCCATCCCGCGATTTACTTTTTGCAAAAGTACCGAAAAAAATCGAATACTCTTGCGGTCGTAGCCCGTAGGGGAATCGAACCCCTCTTTGCTCCGTGAAAGGGAGCCGTCCTAGCCGATAGACGAACGGGCCATCTGAATCGGGCTGCAAAGATAAAACCTTTTTCCTTAAATAAACAAGTTAACGTGGAGTATCGTATTCTTTCCTGCCTGCATCGCCCCACAACTCCTCTAATCCGTAGAAACGACGCTTCTCCTCGCTGAACACATGCACCACCACCGTTACATAATCAAGCAGTACCCACTCGGCATGGGTGCCGCCCTCCCGATGATAGGGCTTCTCCCCGGTGGCTTTGCGTACTTCTTCCTCCACACTGTCGGCAATGGCCTCCACCTGACGATCCGATGTGCCGTGACAAATCACAAAATAATCCGCCATGGGTGAACGTACCGAACGCAAATCCAGCGTCACAATGTTCAGGCCCTTCTTTTCCTGCATGCCTTTAACCACTACCTGTGCCAGGATATCGCTCTGATCTGCTTTCTTTGCCATAGTTCCGGGTGCAAATTAACACCTTGCCCGCTTTTTGTATGTTTATCGGTGCCAAGCTTATCCATATTCCCGAAGTAGATTCCACCAATCGCTTCGCCATGGACCTGGTGAGGAACAATCCGCCGCCGGAAGGAACCGTCATCAGGGCCGACTTCCAGAACGCCGGCCGCGGACAGCAAGGCAAGCAATGGATCAGCGAACGCGGGGCCAATATCAACGCCTCCGTGATTCTTTATCCGCAACTGCTTTCAGCCTCAGAGCAATTTCTGCTCAATATGGCCGTGGCCCTGGCTGTATGTGAAGCGGCATCGGCCCTTTGTGGTGAACCTTGCCTGCTCAAGTGGCCCAACGATGTGTATCACGCTGAACGCAAACTTGCCGGTATTCTGATTGAAAACAGTTGGGCAGGCAGTCGTTGGCAGGCCGCCATTGCGGGTATCGGACTGAACGTAAATCAGCAGGAGTTTGCCGGATTTCCGGCTACCTCGCTGCGCAATATCCGGGGTGCTGTACTTTCGCAGGAAGACTGTCTCGGGATGCTGTTCCAAAAACTGGAAGCCCGATACCTGATGTTACGCGGACCGCGGAAAGAACAAATCCTCGACGACTACAACCAGACGCTGATGCACAAAAATGCCACTGTGAAACTCGAACTGCAAGATGGACGCGTTGTGAGCGCCACCGTGTTGGGTGTAAGTCGCCGTGGCGGTCTGCTGATTCGCACCGCGCAGGGCGAGGAACAAGAGTGGCATCACCCGCAAGTCAGGATTATTCTGTAACCTTCTTCAAAAAAAACCGTCCCATCAAACACCATGCACGAGATTCTGGCTATTGACATCGGAAATACACGCAGCAAGGCCTGTCTGATGAACAGCATGGGCGAAATCACCAAGCGGTTCCAGGATCATTCCCTGAGTCGCGAGGAGATTCAATCACTGATAGACCTGCATCCCAAAGGCATAATCTCTGACGTGAGCGGCTCCGTAGAGCCTTTCCTGAACACCGGTCAATACATCCTGCTGAAAGGCACTACCGAAACACCCCTGCGCTGCACCTATGAACGCGCAGATACCCTTGGTCCGGACCGTCTGGCGCTGGCCAATGGTGCCTGGTATCTCTATCCCGGTCAGCACACGCTGATTATCAGCTTGGGTACCTGTATCACCTATGATCTGGTGCTGGAAGACGGCAGCTATCCCGGTGGTGCCATCTCGCCCGGTTTGCAGATGCGCTACCGCAGCCTGCACCAGTTTACCGGCAAACTGCCGCTGGTGGAACACCGCGACTTCTCCGGCAACATCGGGAAAAACACCGAAGAATCCATCCTCGCAGGCGTACAACGTGGAATCGCCGGAGAGATTGAAGCATGGATCAGGCACATGAAACACCGGTATCAAGACCTCAACATTCTGTTTAGCGGAGGAGATGCTGCATCCTTCGGTCTTTCAGACCAAAAGCGGATATTTGCAGCCCCCGACTTAATGTTTCAGGGATTATTTGCGATCTGTCGCCACCATGGTATCTAAATCATCTTTTCTACTCCCGGCTCTGATTATGGGCCTTATCCTGCCGAATGGACTTCAGGCGCAGAACACCACCCAATCGCCCTATTCCAACTTCGGCATCGGAGAGCTGGGCGGCGGAGAATTCAGCCAGATTACCGCCGTGGGAGGGCTCAGCCAGACCGCAGGATCGCGATACCAGAACAGCGCCCTCAATCCGGCCACACTCGGACTATTGCGCTACAGCAGCCTGGATTTCGGATTTCATGGTACTACCGGGAAAATTACCGCGATGAACAAGCGTCGGGATGTGAACTCAGGCGGCTTCTCTTACCTGAATATGGCCTTCCCCACGATGAATAAAAGTTTCCTTACGGGAAGCTATGTGGATTCTAATGGCCGAACCAAACCTAAACTGCTGAAAATCAATATGGGTACCGCCTTCGGACTGTCGCCCGTTTCGGCAGTGGGCTTTAATTACACCCTGAGCGATTCTACCATCCTGCGCCACGATGTGTACCACAACGGTGGCGGTGGACTGAACCGCTTCTACCTGGCCCATGCCATCCAGATTGCCAACCGCCTGTCTATAGGCTATCAGGCTTCTTACCTCTTCGGTCAGTTGCGCGACTTCAGCGTGTTCAACCTGAATGATTCAGGCTATTTCATGCGCTTTGAAGACCAGCGCAGCATTCAAATCAGCGGCTGGCAGCATCGCCTCGGGGTACACCTGAACTTCAACACCGGAAAATTTCACCACCTGCTGGGCGGCAGCATGCTGTGGAACCGGAATACCACAGGCACTCAGTCGCGTTTGGTGCGCACCTACAGCAGTGGCTACGGAGGTTACCCTTCCTACAAAGACACCGTTCTTTCCAAAGTGTCGCAAAAAGGCAGCATCACCCTTCCTGACGGATTCGCAGCGGGATACAGCCTGGAACGACCCGGTAAGTGGCGCATAGGTACAGAATACCGCGTAGAACAGTGGGACCGCTTCAGCGCCTTTTACACCGGCGGGAACTTTGCCGCGCGAAGTACCTGGGGCATCGGACTCAACATCAATCCGGAAGCCGCGGCAAGAAAAATAGGCGCCCGCAACCGTGTACCCGTGGAATGGCGCATGGGTTACCGCAATACACAAACCCAGAATCGCTTTAATACCACCAATGGAATCCTTCAAATTGAAGAACGCGCTTACACGGTAGGGGTGGGTATTCCGGTGTCCAGACGCTATTTCGACAACAGCTTTCTGCGCTCGCATCTGAATATCACCCTGGAATATCTGGACCGTGGAGGAAAAGCCGCCACAGGCGCAGGACTGGCCCGGGAGCAATACCTCCGCCTCATCCTGGGCGTAAGCCTTGGTGATGTGTGGTTTGACAGAAATAAGTACAATTGATGCGCCTGAGCTGTCTGCTGCTGCTGCTTATCACAGCCTCCTGTACCAAGTTCAGCAACAAGGAGCTGAGGAGTCGCGGGCGCGATACCGTGCAGGCTAAGGAGGTAGCAGAGCAGGTGGACATCAGCTATACAGATTCCGGCCGGCTCAAGGCCAAACTGCATACCCCCGTCATGATCGGCATCAAGCAAGGCACTGAACCTTATGTGGAAATGCCCCGCGGCGTGAAAGGTGATTTCTATGATGATTCCGGTCGCATAGAGAGCTTCCTCAGTTCAGAATATGCCATCAGCTATACCAAAGCCAAGAAGGTTTTGTTGCGCAGAAATGTGGAGGTGATGAATGTGAAGGGCGAAAAACTGAATACCGAAGAGCTGCACTGGGACCAGCGTTCAGGCAAAATCTACACCGACAAATTCGTAAAGATTACCACCGCCGACCAAATCATCATGGGCGATGGCATGACGGCCAACCAGACCTTCACCCGCTGGGTCATCAATAAGGTACGCGGTACCATTAATTTGCAGCATGATTCAACAACAAATAGCGGTAATCCTGTGGATCGCCCTCACGGCAATCAGCGGTATTGAGAGCGCCTACCGATTCAGTACAGAAGGTCCGGGTTCGCTATGGGCCTGGCTGTTGCTGGCGGCCTGCCTGTTTAGTCTGGTAATGGTGTTCCGCAGCCGTAAAACACGCGCTCAGAAGTTTGGGGTGGGGAAGAGAAGTGGTAAGTGATAAGTGGTAAGTGATAAGTGGTAAGTGGTAAGTGGTAAGTGCGGGTTTGTCAATGCCCGTAATACGTTGACCGTTTGAAAAGAGCTACAGGGTAATAATCCCGTAGGGATGATATATCGGTAGTGATAAGTGCAGGTTTGTCAATGCCCGTAATACGTTGACCGTTTGAAAAGAGCTACAGGGTAATAATCCCGTAGGGATGACATATCGGTAGGTGGTAAGTGCGGGTTTGTCAATGCCCGTAATACGTTGACCGTTTGAAAAGAGCAACAGGGTAATAATCCCGTAGGGATGACATATCGGTAGGTGGTAAGTGCGGGTTCTATGTAAGCTCCCCCAAAACTAGTACACGTTGAAAGTAGACACGAAGAGTTTAATTTCACCAGTACAAAAAATGAAGAAGAGTAAATTCACATCCACACAGATTGCGAACATTCTGAAAGAGTTCGATTCGGGTAAATCGGTCGAAGAAATTTCCCGGGAACACGGAGTTTCCCGGGCCACATTCTACAATTGGCGTCGGCGATATGGCGGAATGGAAGCCAGTGAGCTGAAGCGGGTTAAGGAGCTGGAAGAAGAAAACGCAAAGCTGAAACGCATGTACGCGAACCTTGCTCTGGAGCTTGACACTGCGAAATACATCATCGAAAAAAAGCTCTAAAGCCCTGCGATAAGCGAAGAATCATGGAAGAGCTGAAAACAGAGAGGCCAAAAGACATCAGCAGGGCGTGTCGGATCATGAAAACGAGCAGGAGCAGCATGAGTTATCTTTCTGTGAAGGATGATGAGTCACTGATGGAAAAGTTACGGACGTTGAGCGCTGAACATCCCAGAGAAGGTTTTTGGAAGTGTCATTTCAGGATACGGAACTCCGGAGAAATCATAAACCATAAGCGCGTACACAGAGTCTACAAGGAACTAGGTCTTCCATTGCGGCGTAAGCATAAGAAGCGGCTTCCCGCTCGTGTGAAAGAACCCTTGGTTGTACCCAGCTCATTTACCCACACTTGGAGTATAGACTTCATGAGCGATGCACTGGAAAGCGGAAGAAAGTTCAGGACTTTTAATGTCATAGATGACTACAACCGAGAGGTCTTGTTTGTAGAAGCGGATTACTCATTAAAAAGCAGCAGGGTTATATGGGTGCTCAGGCACCTGATCAACAGACATGGCAAACCCGTGAAAATAAGAATGGATAACGGCCCTGAGTTCATAGCCAAAATAGCCCAAAAGTGGAGTGAGGCAAATGAAATCGAGTTCAAGTACATAGAGCCCGGAAAACCCACTCAAAACGCGTTCGTAGAAAGGTTTAACGGAACGTTTAGAGACGGGGTGTTGGATGCGCATATATTCCGAGACCTGGAAGAGGTAAGGGAAATAACGGCGGAATGGGTTCACGATTACAACCACTTCAGGCCGCACGATGCATTAGGAGGCGTGTCACCCATAAACTATCGGAAGGCCAACAAAAAAACACATACACCCCCTGGGTCTCGTTCCGCTCCGGCTGTGCCTACGCTACAC
>JAGWYC010000234.1 GCA_018969565.1 Bacteroidota bacterium
GGTAATGCGTTCCTGCATCACACCCATTTCCGTAGCCAGCGTAGGCTGATAACCTACCGCTGAAGGCATACGGCCAAGCAGAGCGGATACTTCAGAACCTGCCTGGGTGAAGCGGAAGATGTTATCCACGAAGAACAGGATATCGCGACCCTGACCCTGGCCGTCTCCGTCGCGGAAGTATTCCGCTACGGACAGACCGCTCAGCGCCACACGGGCACGGGCTCCGGGAGGTTCGTTCATCTGACCGAACACCAGGGTAGCCTGGCTCTGGCTCAGTTCATCCATATCTACTTTGGAAAGGTCCCAGCCGCCTTCTTCCATGCTGTGGCGGAACTCTTTACCATATTTGATTACTCCGGATTCAATCATTTCGCGAAGCAGGTCATTTCCTTCGCGGCTGCGCTCACCTACACCGGCAAATACAGACATACCGCTGTATGCTTTTGCGATGTTGTTGATGAGTTCCATGATCAATACGGTTTTGCCTACACCGGCACCACCGAACAATCCGATTTTACCACCCTTGGCATAAGGCTCGAGCAGGTCAATAACCTTAATACCGGTATAGAGCGGCTCGGTGCTGGTTGCCAGGTTTTCGTAAGTAGGTGCTTTGGCGTGAATGGCACGACCGTTGGCAGAATCGAGGGTTTTTAAACCGTCAATAGATTCGCCCACAACGTTGAGCAGGCGACCGCGGATGCCTTCGCCTACAGGCATGCGGATGGCATCGCCGGTATCAACTACATCCATGCCACGCTGGAGGCCATCGGTGCTGTCCATAGCGATGGTGCGCACGATGTTCTCTCCGAGGTGCTGTTGCACTTCCAGTACCAGTTTGGCACCGTTGTCGCGCATCACATGGAGTGAGTTATAAATGTTGGGGAGCGTAGAGCCGGTTTCGTTGAAGGCAACGTCAACAACCGGGCCGATGATCTGGGTGATCTTTCCTTTATTCGACATTACGTTGATGCTTGAAAAACGCGGGTGCAAAAGTACGAAGCAGCATCGGTATTCAACAGGGTGCGGAAAAAAATGTTGAAGGGGTTGGGGAAAAGTGGTAAGGGATAAGTGGTAAGTGGTAAGTGCAAGGGCCTGTTATCCTTCTGTCATGGTGAGTTTGTCGAACCATGTTGGTGGTTCGTGGTTCCCCGCCTTGCTTCGCTTGCGGGACAAGCAGCTCGCCATAACAATCACCTTGCATCCTTCAAATCCTCCTTGGTCAAGTTCAGCCCTTAGCCTTTCTTAGCAGCATGATTCGCCACATCCTTCGTTTCGGTCTTTACGGCATTGCCCTGATGCTGCTGGTGGGCCTGGTGATGCGCTACACCATGAGCAATGATCCGCTTGATATGGGCGGTACATCTGTATTGCTTGGCTTCCTGCTCATGATCCCCGC
This sequence comes from Bacteroidota bacterium, assembly GCA_018969565.1. Lineage (GTDB taxonomy): Bacteria > Bacteroidota > Bacteroidia > NS11-12g > UBA955 > REEB481. Next base: position 1,397 of record JAGWYC010000234.1, read on the forward strand.
CTTTATAATGGTATCCTTTGGTGTGCGGGCCTGGCACCGTGAACAGGATGGCCGGCTGAGCTTCGGCAGCTACCTGGCCTGCGGACTGGCCATCGCGCTGATGGTGTCCTTCGGCTATGCCCTGGCATGGGAGATCAACTTCCGCACCCTCTTCCCCGACTTCTACCAACGCTACGCCGACCTGGAAATCAATTCAGCCATCAAACACGGCATCAGCGGCAGGCGTCTGGAAAGCATCAAGGCAGAAATGGCCGAAATGGTAGTGGCCATGTCCGTTACCTGGAAGCGCTTCCTGTTCACCGCTTTGGCCGAACCCATGCCCATGGCCCTGATGTTCGTACTCGGCAGCGCGCTGTGGTTCCGCTGGCTGCGGAAATATGTGGTGGCCGAGCGCTGATGAATTTTGTCATCTTGCCTGAAAAATACTGTCATCCTGAGCGAGTTTACCCAGAGCATGTTCGACGCGGCTTGGTTCCCGAGCGAAGCCGAGGGACACCATGACAGGCTTGGACCGCTTCCTGTAATTGGTCTTCCCGTTAAATAAGTTTTCACGACCTTCGCACCCGCATGACGAGTGTAGCACCGGAACGGCTGGAAGTGATGTTGTCCATGGAAGGGCATATCAAAGGATTCATAGAGCGTTACCTGATTCCCGTGGAGCAGATCTGGCAACCGGCAGATTTCCTGCCTGACCCTACGGCCGATAATTTTATAGAGCAAATCCGAGACCTGCGCGGGGAAACTCATGAACTGGAATACGATTTCTGGGTGGTGCTGATTGGCGACATGATCACCGAAGAAGCCCTGCCTACTTACGAAAGCTGGCTGATGGGCGTGCAAGGCATTGACCAGGAGGGCCGCAATACCTGGAGTGAATGGATCAGGCAGTGGACGGCTGAAGAAAACCGCCACGGCGACGTGCTGAATAAATACCTCTACCTCAGCGGCAAGGTGAACATGCGCGCTGTGGAAATCAGCACCCAATACCTGCTGTCCGACGGCTTCGACCTGGGCCTCGACCGCGACCCCTACCGCAACTTTGTCTATACGAGCTTCCAGGAGCTGGCCACCCATATTTCCCACAAGCGCGTGGGCGAGCTGGCCGCGAAGAAAGGCAGTAACCTGCTGGCCCGCATCTGCCGCACCATTGCCGGCGATGAGATGCGCCACCACCTGGCCTATCGCGAATTTGTGAAACAGATCATGGAGGTGGACGCTTCCTCCTTACTCACGGTGTTTGCCGATATGATGAAGCGCAAAATCAGCATGCCGGCGAACCTCTTACGTCAGGCCGGCGAAGCAGTGGGACAGTCCTTCCAGGGCTTTGCCGACGCAGCGCAGCAGCTTGGCGTTTATACCGCGGAAGATTACATCCACATCCTGAAAACCCTGCTGGCGCACTGGCAGGTAGGCAACCTGAACGGACTGAACGACAACGCCGAGCGCGCCCGCGACTACCTCATGGCCCTGCCCGCGCGATTAGAGAAGCTCAGCACCCGCATCCGCCCTTCCGGCCCCGAAAGCCGCAACTTCGGCTGGGTGGTGGGGTGAAGGGGATATCCCGGGGGTATTTTATAAGACTAAATCTTTGACAACTTCCTCCAGCAGTTCTTTCGCCTCCGCGACTACCTTCACTCTGGCCTTGTCGATGTCATCTACCTCAAAAAGGATATATCCCCAGGTGCCGCTTCCTTCGTCGACTTCCTCTTCCCCGATACTGTAATCGTAAATGGCGGATGAGTCCCGCATTTCGAACATTTTGTCAGAGAACAAGTCGTAGTGGTCTTCAAAGATCTTTTCACATTCGGCGCTTGACAGGTCAGGGAATCTGACTTTAGTACACTCCAGGGCGACATCCCGGAAATCAAATTCAATCTCCTCAAAAAAATCAAAAGGCAGGGAGTCTTCGGCTATGGTGAATTCGAGCATGGGGGGATAGTTAACGGTTTGCAGCTACCCGAAGGTGGCGATTTCGAAGCACTTCACTGTCAACCAAGCACACACT
>JAGWYC010000235.1 GCA_018969565.1 Bacteroidota bacterium
ATTTCCGGGTATTTACCCGCCAGTTCCCAGGTTTGGAAGAAGGGCGTCCAGTCAATGGTTTCCCGCAAAGATTCCAATGGATAATCATTCAGCACCATGGTGCCTGTAAAGGCGGGAGTTGCTTTGTGTTGCTCGCTGAAATCTGCCTGCAGCGCCAATGCTTTTGCTTCATCAAACTTCAGCAGATTCTTGTCTTCCTGCCGGCGCGCATGCTCTTCCGCCAGTTTGGCGTATTCTGCTTTGATGTTTGCGGAGAATGCTGCGTTTTGTTCATCGCTGAGCAGGCTTCCCGCCACAGGCACGCTGCGGCTGGCGTCGAGCACATGCACCACAGAACCACTGTATTTAGGCGCGATTTTTACGGCGGTATGCACCCGGCTGGTGGTGGCGCCGCCAATGAGCAGCGGTTGTTTCATGCCCAGGCGTTCCATTTCAGAGGCCACATGGACCATTTCATCCAGGCTGGGCGTAATCAGTCCGCTCAGGCCTATGATATCCGCACCCCAGTCGCGGGCTTCCTGAAGGATTCGTTCTGCAGGTACCATCACGCCGATATCCTTTATTTCGTAGTTATTGCAGGCCAGTACCACGCCTACGATATTCTTGCCTATATCGTGCACATCGCCTTTGACTGTGGCCATCAGGATCTTGCCTTTGCCTTTGGCGGCCATACCTGTTTCAGCCATGGCGGCATCTTTGGCGGCTTGCAGGTAGGGTTCCAGATAAGCTACGGCTTTCTTCATCACCCGGGCACTTTTGACTACCTGCGGAAGAAACATCTTGCCCGCACCGAACAGATCGCCTACCACGTTCATGCCATCCATCAGCGGACCTTCGATTACCTGCAGTGGAGCACCGTACTTCTGTCTGGCTTCTTCGGTATCGGTTTCTACAAAAGCATCAATACCTTTAATCAGGGCGTGTTTCAGGCGTTCTTCCACCGGAGCATTGCGCCAGGCCAGGTCTTCAGTTTTTTCTTCCTTTTTTCCTTTGAAAGAATCAGCCAGGCCTACAAGTCGCTCGGTAGCATCGGGTCTGCGGTTCAGCAGTACATCCTCAACGGCTTCTAGCAGGTTTTTGGGAATTTCTTCATACACCTCTATCATGCCGGCATTCACAATGCCCATGTCGAGGCCCGCACGGATGGAGTGAAACAGGAAGGCGCTGTGCATGGCTTCGCGCACCACATCATTGCCGCGGAAGCTAAAGGAAATATTGGAAACACCACCTGAAACCCGGGCGTGGGGCAGGTTTTGCTTGATCCAGGAGGTGGCGCGGATGAAGTCAACGGCGTAGTTGTTGTGTTCTTCAATTCCGGTGGCGACTGTGAGGATATTGGGATCGAAGATGATATCCCAGGCCGGGAAATGCAGTTTTTCGGTGAGAATTTTGTAGCTGCGTTCGCAAATTTCAATGCGGCGTTCATAGCTGTCGGCCTGGCCCTGCTCGTCAAAGGCCATCACAACAACGGCAGCGCCGTAACGGCGAATCAGAGAAGCTCTGCGCATGAACTCCGCTTCCCCGTCTTTCAGACTGATGGAGTTCACAATGCCTTTGCCTTGCAGGCATTTCAGACCGGCTTCGAGCACCTCCCATTTCGAGCTGTCAATCATCACGGGCACCCTGCTGATATCAGGTTCGGCGGCCAGCAGATTCAGGAAGGTGGTCATAGCCTGAACCCCGTCAAGCATGCCTTCGTCCATGTTGACGTCAATCACCTGAGCACCGTTTTCCACCTGCTGACGGGCCACATCCAACGCGGCGTTGTAGTCGCCGGCAAGAATCAGCTTGGCGAACTTCCGGCTGCCCGTAACATTGGTGCGCTCGCCAATATTTACAAAGTTGGTTAGGGGTGTCAGCACAAAGGGTTCCAGACCGCTCAAGCGCAGGTAAGGGTGAACGAGCTGTGTTTCTGAAGTAGATTCCATGCCTGTGCCGCAAAGTTCGTGATTAATGGTCAATGTTAGCCATTCCCGATTACGGAGTGGCTTTCGTACTTTCGCAGTCAACATTTTGACACTGATTGCATTATGAGTTGTTCCTCATGCGGTACTAAAGGAGGCGGTTGTTCGCCCAAAGGTTGCCGCAACAACGGCACCTGCGGCACGGATGGCTGCAATAAATTGAATGTTTACGACTGGCTGAAGGATATGGAACTCCCGGAGGATTTCATTCCCTTCAACATCGTGGAAGTGCGTTTCAAGGGAAGCAGGAAGGAGTTCTACCGGAATGTGAACCAGCTTCCGCTGTATGCCGGAGATTATGTGCTGGTGGAAGCAGCCCATGGCTTTGACATCGGAATGGTAAGCCTGAAAGGTGAACTGGTGCGCCTGCAGCTCAAGAAATACGGGGTAGAAGAGAATCATCCCGAGATGCGCAATATCCTTCGCGTGCCCGGTGAACGGGAATTAGAGCGCTATCAGGAGCTGAAGGACCTGGAAAATGAAACCCTGGAAACAGCGCGCGGCATCAGTATGGAGTTGAAGCTGGCCATGAAAATCAGCGACATGGAGTACCAGGCTGATGGAAAGAAGGCCACTTTCTTCTATACCGCTGAGCAAAGAGTGGATTTCAGGGAGTTAATCCGCCGTTATGCGGAAACCTTTAAGGTGAAGATTGAGATGCGCCATATCGGCTACCGTCAGGAGGCCTCACGACTCGGAGGGGTGGGTTCCTGCGGAAGAGAACTCTGCTGCAGCACCTGGCTCACCGATTTCCGTCAGGTGAACGTTACCGCAGCGCGCTACCAGAACCTCAGCATCAATACACTCAAACTCAGCGGACAATGCGGAAGATTGAAGTGTTGCCTGAATTTCGAACTGGATAACTACATGGAAGCGCTGAGTGAGTTCCCCAAGGTGAAGACCATCAGGCTCGACACAGTCAACGGGCTCGCGCTGTCGCAAAAAACCGATGTGCTGAAGCGCTTGATATGGTTCTGCTACAAAGAGGACCAGAACTGGGTGGCCCTGCCGGTGCAGAAAGTACGGGAGTTGATGGAAGCCAACGGAAGAGGGGAGAAGGTAGCCGCACTCAGCGACCTGGCACCCGCCGCAGCAGTCCTGGAACGCGTGAGCAGCGAAGACCGCAATGCGGAAGACGATGACGCGGCCCTCGAAAAAGCCGTCCGCGAACAACTCTCCCGCAAGGAAAAAGAAAAACGCAACCAACGAAGGGATAAAGGCAGATCCGACAGACCCGTAAGGGCGGATGTAAGGGCGAATGTAAGGGCGAATAGCAATTCGCCCTTACAACCGCCCCAACCGCCCCGCCGCGACGACCGCCCACCTCGTCAGGAGCGTCCTCCAGGACAGGACAGACCGCCCCGCCGCGACGACCGCCCTCCTCGTCAGGAGCGTCCTCCCGGACAGGACAGACCACCCCGCCGCGACGACCGCCC
>JAGWYC010000236.1 GCA_018969565.1 Bacteroidota bacterium
AGAAGGCCTGAAGTTAGGATTCCGCCATGTTGAAAGTGGGCCCATGGTCAGGTCTTCCTATCATGCTGAAAAGCATATCCTCTAAAATTAGCGAACGCGATTTCCCGTTCCTTAATTCATTCCGCCCGTTCCTCAGTTTCTTCATTTCGGCGGAGAAGAATTCCTTAATCTGGTGTAACTTGCGCATTGATTGTGAAAAATCCAGATATGAAGAAAATCTCTATACTGATTACAACAGGGGTAATCCTTACAGCCGCGGTAGTTTCCTTCAAAGGGACAACATCTGTCAGGCCGGGATTTCTAAAGAACATTTCTTCCATTTCTTCAGAAGAGCATGAAGATGGTCCGGAAGGAATCCGTGAAGCACTCGAATTCCAATATGCTCTGAGGAATAATCAGATTACAGGCGATCTGGATCCCCAATGGATGGTAGATGCCGTAAACCAGGCAGACCGCATGCCCAGACTTCGCCTGAACAAGAATTTGATTTGGGAAAATATGGGCCCCGACAACGTGGGTGGCAGAACCCGCGCCTTTTTGGTGCATAAGGACAGCCAGAACATCTGGTTTGTTGGTTCTGTGAGCGGCGGATTGTTCCGCAGTGAATCCCGCGGTTCTTCATGGACCCCGGTTAATGACCTTCAGGAAAACCTCAGTGTAAACTGCATCGGACAAACCCTGAACGGCGACATTTATTACGGCACCGGTGAAGGTTCTTTCACAAACCTGAGCGGCGACCGCAACGGATCACCTGCCTTCGTTGGTGGTGGAATCTTCAAAAATCAGGATAAAGGTGGTCGTGTATTTAAGCGCCTAAGTGTTACAAACAACAGCAATTTCGTGCAAGTGAATTCTATGGCTGCCCACCCTACTGAAAACAAACTGTTTGTAGGAACCAGCACCGGAATCTGGGTAACCACCGACGGCGGAACTACCTTTAACCGTATTCGCGCCGGCGCCTGCCGCGAGGTAAAAATAGCCAGCGACGGAACCCTTTTTGCGAACCTGGGTAATAAGCTGGTGCGCTCAACCGATGGAGGCTCCACCTACAGCGACATGGCCCTCGGTTCCAACACCAATCGCATCTCAGTGGCCATCAGCCCCGAAGACCCCAACTACGTTTATTGCATGGCCTCAGCAAGCAATGGTGCGCTGGACGGTGTGTACAGAAGTACCGACAAAGGCTCTACCTGGACTAAGATTGCCAGCCAGAGCGCATACTTCAATATCTTTGGTACCAACCAGGGCTGGTATGACAATGTAATCAGCGTGCATCCCAAAAACAAAGACCGTATCATCATGGGTGGTGTGGAACTGGCACAGTGGGATCCCGTGAATGGCGCCCGTTTCATGGCCAGCCTCTTTGGCGCTGGATGGAATGATGCGTATGTGCATGCCGATAAACACGTGATTGAGTGGATTCCGAACACCAATCCCCCTGAAATTATCGTAGGCTGCGACGGTGGTCTGTTCCACAGCCGCGACCTGATTAACTGGACTCCACGCAGCAAAGGATTCGTGAGCTACCAGGCCTATAACGTAGCGGCGAACTATCTGGGTTGGGTAACCGGTGGCTCACAGGACAATGGAACCCAACTGATTAACTTCACCGGCAATACCAACGCTAATGGCGAAACTTCCAAGGCTGCAGTTTCTATTGGTGGTGGCGATGGTTTTGATGTAGAAATCAGCCGCCATAACCCCAAAGTGATTTTTTCAAGTATATACTATGGAACGGTTTACCGTTCAGCTAATGGCGGTCAAAGCCGCTCTACTTTCTGGGATACCCGTATCGGTGGCCCCACAGGTTCTGCAATTGCACAAACCAATTTCGTAACCATCTTCTCCCTGTGGGAACACCCCAGCATCACTGACAGCAGCCGTCTTTTCCTGGCAAAAGACAATGAAGTATGGATGTGCCTGAACCCCACCAATTTTTCTCAGTCACCCATCTGGTTCCTGATAGCAAGCAATTTGGGTAGTGACCGGATTATTGACCTGGAACATACTCCGGACGGGAACTCGCTTTTCATTACCAAAGATGGACGTATTTTCCGTGTGGACGGCTTAAATAGCGCTAAATTCACTGTTGCCGCAAACCCGGGCGTTCGTGATATCCCTGCAGGCATTACTACTGCAAATATTTTCGGTAACCTGCCCGGTGGTCGTTCAGTTACATCTGTCAACGTTGACCCCAACAACAGCAACCGCGCTGTGGTGACATTGGGTAACTACGGAAACGCTAATTTCGTGTACCTGACCACCAACGCACTGTCCGCAGCTCCTACCTACACCAATATCACCGGCAATTTGCCTGCAATCCCTGTGTATGATGCCTTTATTGATTTCAAGAATCCGAACTGCATTGTGTTGGGTACAGACTTAGGAATTTTCGCATCAGAAACCGGTGGTACTACCTGGGAAGAGCAAAACAGCGGCATGGCACGTGTACCTGTATTTGAAATCAGAGGCTACCAATGGAATCCCTGGATGGGCAGCGAAATTTATATTGGCACCCATGGCCGTGGCTTCTTCAAAACAAGCTCGTTGATGACCGGAAGCAACAGCCCTTCACAATTGATCCGCACCTCTGCGCTGACCGTATTCCCTAACCCCGCTCAAAGCACTGCACAACTTTCTTTTGAAGTGCTTCGCGCCGGCAAAGGAACACTGCTTCTTTATAACCTGAAAGGTCAGGAAGTATATAGGCAGGAGTTAAATACCACCGTTGGAAAGCAAACGCTCAGCCTTCCTGTAGCTCAGTTGCAGTCTGGTCATTACCTCGCGGTAATAGAACTTCCCGGAGAAAAGAAAACGGGTAAGTTGATTGTGGCGAAATGAGTTCATAAACAACAGAAAAAAGCCGCCAAATGGCGGCTTTTTTTATGCCCTGCGGGATGATTTATCATTAACTTTGCCGCGGGTCGGTACGACCAGCTCCCTTTGAACTCCCCCAGATCCGGAAGGAAGCAAGGGTAGAAGGTTGTAGCGGTGCGATACCGGCCCTTTTTTTATTGCGGAATTTAAATTCTCTCCGCGTACCCGCAGACTTCATTCTTTCCGGTGCCTTGCTGCCCTATTTTTGCGGCATGGCCAAACTGGACATTGAAGCCAACCGTAACGAAGACCTCATGAAACAAATGGTTGACGAGGTGCGCAGGAAGCTTTCCAAAATTTATGAAGGCGGCGGTAGCAAAGCGGCACAAAAGCAAAAGGAAAAAGGTAAAATGCTGGCGCGTGAGCGCATTGATTTCCTTCGTGACCCCGGAAGCCCTTGGGTGGAAATAGGGGCTTTTGCCGGTTACAATATGTATCAGGAACAAGGTGGATGCCCTGGTGGCGGCGTGGTAGCCGGTATCGGCTATATCAGC
>JAGWYC010000237.1 GCA_018969565.1 Bacteroidota bacterium
AAAGATAAGAACCATGACGATACATGTCTTTACAGGAAGGATGGTCATAGGTAGCCCTGAGCAGCGTGTCCCCGCCATTGATGTCAAGCAATAGTTTCAGGTAAAGACCGGAAGGCAGTTGTGTCACATGCTGCTTGTAGGTGGCATGCTTCTTTGCACAGGGCTGCTGCAGTTCATTCAGCCAGGAAACGCCTTTCTGAGCATGGACTGCACAAACGGAAAAAGCGGAAGCAAAACAAAGAAACAGGCGCGGTGCAAGGTTCTTCATTCGCTTCATGCATTATTTGGCAAAAGAGGTGAAGCTCTTGCCGTGTGCCTCTTCGTACAAGCGTTCATGAGGAAGGCTGCGGAAGTAGTCGTAGGTAATCTTCAGCCCCTCGGAGCGATGCACTTTCGGCTCCCAGCCCAGGATTTGCCTCGCACGGGTGATATCGGGCTGCCTTTGCTTGGGATCATCGGTGGGAAGGGGTTTGTAGATAACCTTCTGACTCGTTCCCGTGAGGCGTATTATCTCTTCCGCGAACTGGCTGATGGTGATTTCATCGGGGTTGCCCACGTTGACAGGCTGCACGTATCCGGAATGCAGCAGTCGGTAGATGCCTTCCACCAGGTCATCCACATAACAGAAGCTGCGGGTCTGGCTGCCGTCGCCGAAGATTGTGAGGTCTTCACCGCGCAGTGCCTGACCGATGAAGGCGGGCAACACACGTCCGTCGTTCAGGCGCATTCTGGGGCCGTAGGTATTGAAGATACGCACAATACGGGTATCCACACCATGATAGGTATGATAGGCCATGGTGATGGCTTCCTGGAAGCGCTTGGCTTCGTCATACACGCCGCGCGGCCCGACTGGATTCACATTGCCCCAGTAATCTTCATTTTGCGGATGCACCAAAGGATCGCCATACACCTCGCTGGTGCTGGCCACCATAATGGTGGCATTTTTTGCCCTTGCCAGGCCCAGCAGATTATGCGTACCCAAGCTGCCTACTTTCAGTGTTTGAATGGGAATCTTCAGGTAATCAATAGGGCTGGCCGGACTGGCGAAATGCAGGATGTAGTGCAGTTCACCGGGAACATGCACAAACTTGCTTACATCATGATTGTAAAATTCAAACTGTTCCAGTTGGAACAGGTGTTCAATATTGCGCAGGTCTCCGGTAATCAGGTTGTCCATGCCAATCACATGGTATCCTTCACGGATAAAGCGGTCACAGAGGTGCGATCCGAGGAATCCTGCGGCACCGGTAATAAGAACTCTTTTGCGTTCCATAGAGAATATGATTAGGCCTTCAGGTCAGAACGACCGATGGAATAATAGGTAAATCCTTCGCGGCGCATGGCCTCGAGGTCAAATACATTGCGGCCGTCGAACACCACCTGCTCGAGTAAGGAGGCCCTGATTCTACTGAAATCGGGGGTTCTGAACTCGGGCCATTCTGTGGCTATAATCAACGCATGTGCATCCTGAAGGGCGTCGTATTGGTTATCTGCGAAGCGAATATCCAATCCGGCATGCCGCTTCACATTTTCCATGGCTTCAGGATCGTAGGCAGCAACGGTAGCACCGGCCTGCAAGAGTTCCGAAATCAATTCCAATGCGGGCGCTTCGCGGATGTCGTCGGTATTTGGTTTGAAAGCCAGGCCCCAAACGGCCACATGTTTCCCTTGAAGATTACCGAAATGCCCCTGTATTTTGGGCATCAGGCTCTTCTTCTGAATGGCATTTACTGCCTCTACTGCTTTCAGAATTTTAAAATCGTAGCCGGCCTTATCGGCAGAATGTACCAGGGCCTTCACATCCTTAGGGAAGCAGCTTCCGCCATAGCCGATACCGGGAAACAGGAAGCGCTTTCCAATACGCTCATCGGAGCCCATACCCAGACGCACCATGTCCACATCTGCGCCCAGGCGCTCGCATAATTGGGCTATTTCATTCATGAAAGAAATCTTAGCCGCAAGGAAGCTGTTGGCGGCGTATTTGGTGAGTTCGGCGCTGCGTTCATCCATGAAGATGATGGGATTACCCTGACGCACAAAAGGCTGATACAGTTCCTGCATCATTTGCCGGGCGCGGTCGCTGCTGCAGCCTACCACCACGCGGTCGGGCTTCATGAAATCATCTACGGCCACACCTTCGCGCAGAAATTCCGGGTTGCTCACTACATCAAAAGCCCCGTTATAGTTGGCTGCGATGGCTTTGTGTACCAAGTCGGCCGTACCCACGGGCACTGTGCTCTTGTCCACAATCACGCGGTAATCGTTCAACAGCGTACCGATTTCACCGGCGACATTGAGTACGTAACTAAGGTCAGCACTACCGTCTTCGCCCGGAGGTGTGGGAAGCGCGAGGAATATAACATCGCTGCCATCCACGGCCTCCTTCAGGGAAGTGGTGAAATGCAGACGGCCTTCTTTGAGGTTTCTTTTGAAGATGAGCTCCAGACCCGGTTCAAAAATGGTAATCTGCCCGGATTTGAGTTTGGCAACCTTGGCTTCGTCTATGTCCACACAGATAACCGTGTTGCCTGTTTCAGCAAAGCAGGTGCCTGTTACCAGGCCTACATATCCGGTTCCAATTACTGATATTTTCATGCCTGTTCTTGTTGGTTTTGTTGGGCGAAGGCACGAATGCTATCCACGATATAAGTCACCTGTTCGGCATCCATTTCCGTGCTGATGGGCAACGAGAGTACGCGCATGCAGAGGTCTTCTGTTCCCGGCAAATGCACAGAGGCATCAAAATAAGCCCTTTGACGATGCAGGGGGGTTGGATAATAAATCATGCTGGGGATTCCCGCCGCCTCCAAATGTGATTTCAGGGCCTCGCGCATAGCGTGGGTTCCCAGAGCCAGGGTGTATTGGTGGAATACATGTGTGCTGTTGGAAACACGGGCAGGGACACGGATTCCGGACAGACCGGAAAGCCCTTTATCATAGGCATCTGCGACCTCGTTTCGGGCGGCCTCATACGCATTGAGGTGCTTCAGCTTAACGCTTAGTACCGCAGCCTGCATGCTGTCCAATCGCGAATTCAGCCCCACGATATCATGGGTGTATTTTACTTTCTGTCCGTGGTTGCAGATCATGCGGAGCTTTTCAGCCAGCGCGGCATCGCGGGTAAACACGGCACCACCGTCACCATAGCAGCCGAGGTTTTTTGAAGGGAAGAAGGAAGTGGTGCCGATATGGCCCATGGTTCCCGCACGCATCACGCGACCATCGGGGAAGGTATAACGGGCTCCGATGGCCTGGGCGGTATCTTCAATCACGTACAGGTTATGGCGCTGTGCAATGTCCAGAATCTCCGCCATGGGTGCGCATTGTCCGTACAGATGCACAGGTGCAATCACACGGGTAGC
>JAGWYC010000238.1 GCA_018969565.1 Bacteroidota bacterium
CACGTCCGTTGAGCTTAAACGCGGCTTAGGTCTATTTCTGGACGATGCAATCAACACCAATACCCCCGGTGTTTTCATGCAGCGCAGGACCGTATCTGCCGGCCAGCAATTCAATATCAGGGGCTACGGCAACGGAGCCCGCGGCACCAATGGCATCAGCAGCAACTTTGATGGCCAGGGTACGAAAGTCTATTTGAACGGGATTCCACTCACTGATGCGGAAGGCATCACGCTGATGGATGATATAGACTTCAATTCCATCGGCAATGTGGAAATCCTGAAAGGTCCGTCCGGAACACTTTACGGACTGGCTATTGCAGGCGTGGTGAACCTGAAGACCGTGGTCGCAGAAAAGAATAAAGTCAGCGTAGGTCAGGAAGTGATGGTTGGTTCATACGGATTGCAGCGATATACCACCTCACTCCGCATTGGTTCGGAAAAATCCTCGTTCCTGGTAAATTATGGGAAGCAGCATTTTGACGGCTTTATGAATCATACCGCTTCCGACAAGAACTTCGTCAATGTAATTGGCGAGATGCGTCTTTCCGAAAAACAGAGTATGAGCACCTTCCTCAGTTATTCAAACAGCTATGATGAACGCAACGGAGAACTCACCAAAGGGCAGTACGACACGCTGGATTATGTGAAGAACCCCAATAAAACAGGCAATCCTGCGTACATCAAAAACGATGCACATTCCAATGTAATCAGCATCAGGACCGGGGTCAGCCATACTTACCGACTGAACAGGAATATATCCAATACTACCGTGTTGTTTGGTTCAGGGCTGAACTCCAATGTGAGTTCGGCCGGAGGCTGGACCGACAAGGCTCCTGTAAATTATGGACTGAGGTCCTCTTTTGACCTGAGTTATACGCTGAGTTCCACAATCAGGCTTAATGGTATTATCGGGATGGAAGCACAACGACAAAACGCACAAACCATCGGCTATGCCATGGTGCCCGACAGCTTCAACCTGAGCGGCGATAACATCATCGGCGCCATGCGCAGCAACCAGTACACCGTGAATAAAACTTCCAGCTATTTTGCTGAATTCACGCTATCGCTTCCAAAGGAATTTTCACTCACGGCCGGCATAGGCAGCAGCAACATGAATATTGCACTTTATGACCGTTTCTATGTAGCATCCAACAACAATCCAAGCAACCCGAAAGGAACCCGAAATCCCCGGACTTATGAGCAATCCTATTCAGGATTATACTCGCCGCACCTCGCGCTGAACAAGGTGTTCCGGAAAAATTATTCGGCATATTTCAGTTACAGCACCGGTTACAAAGCTCCGGTAAGTTCCTATTTCTTTATACCCGTTACCGGACAAGTAAACACCGGATTGATTCCTGAGCGTGGATCCCAGGTTGAAATAGGCACAAAGGGAAATACCTTAAAAGGAAGACTGCACTATGAAATGGCCTATTTTATGGCTGATTTCACCAATAAAATGACCGTGTTTGCCGTGCCGATTGCGACGGGTAACGCAACAGCTTATACTTATGTAGCCAACGGCGGTGCAGTGAAGAACAAAGGCATTGAACTGATGTTGAAGGGCAGCGTTTATGAATCCGCAACAGGGTTTATCAGCGCCATCAAGCCATTCTTCAATCTTGCTTATTCCAGATTCAGGTATGGCAACTTCAAGGTACAACAATTAAGTGCGGATAGAAGAAGCATTGTTGAAAGTGACTTCAGCCATAATGTATTGCCGGGCGTTCCGAAAATAACTTTTAACGCAGGTGTTGATTTCCTGAGTAACAAAGGCATCTATGGAAATATCAACTACAACTTCCGCGACTCCATGTATTACACTTCTGATAATAAAAATGTAGCCAAAGGATTCAGCCTGCTGAATGCCCGTGTAGGTTTCAGGAAGTCAGTGCTGAAGCGTTTTGACCTGGATATATATGCAGGGGCAAACAACATTACAAGCAAGCAGTATTATCAGATGGTTTTTGTGAATCAGCTTCCGGACGCTTATCTGCCCGGGCCGGCAAAAATCAATTACTTCAGCGGAATAAATCTTCGCTATTCCTTCAAATAGCTTGAATCAATTAGGCTCCTTCGCATGCAAGCAATTACCGCTGTTTGCGGAGGAGCATTTTGTGTTTAACTCTGTGGATTTAATGATACCCAAAACCTAAATACACAAACTATCACCGGCTTAAATAAAGATTCTGCTAATTTCACTTGTTGCCGCCTTCAATCAAGGCTTGCGCCCCAGATAGAAATATCCTCCGTTGTAGGCATTGTTTCCATATCCCCAGGTTCCTGATATAAATGAGAAATTGGGAAGGTACTTGCAGGCGATACTATACTTACTTCCGGGGCTGCCGTTCTTATATTTGTACACATAGGTACACATCAGGCTGTCGGCGCCTTTCAGTGTGTAGGCCGTATCAGCGGTGTAGTACTGACTGGTATCATAGCCGGCAATCTTCATCGTACCATTGCTTCTGATGTTCATATAGAAAGGCATTGAAGGCTGGGTAGTCAGGGAATTACTATACAGGCCATACCACTCCGCTGCCAGTGTAGCAGGGGCCGGTTTTGGTTGACTGCTGTCGCCTTTATTGCAGGCCCCAAGCAGCAAGAGGGCCATAAGCGTTACGGGTGCTTTCATCACACTAAAGTCTGTCTTTTTGATACAAAAACCAAATAGTCAGGCATAAAGTCCATTGCCACTGATGAAACCCTCTTTAATAATTCCTGCGTAGTGAAACTACTTAAGGCCACGGTGACCCCGGTCGCATAGAAATCCCCATTCCCTGCCCTTGCTTTGCATCATGATGATCCTTGGCTACCTGCTCGCCGCCCTGGTTGGCATTTCTCTGGGCCTGATTGGCAGCGGCGGCTCCATCCTCACCGTGCCTATCCTGGTGTATATCATGGGTGTGGACCCGGTGGCTGCCACCGCCTATTCCCTGTTTATCGTAGGAACTACTGCGCTGGTGGGCGGCATCCGCAATGCCATGCACAAAACGGTACACTTCCCGACTGTATTGGTATTTGGCTTGCCGTCCATTGCGGCGGTTTACGCCACCCGAAAATGGTTGCTGCCCATGATTCCCAATGGACTTTTCAGCCTGGGTAATCTGAGCATCACTAAACCCATCGCCCTGATGCTGCTCTTCGCCGTGGTGATGATTCTGGCTTCGGTTTCCATGATTCGCCCCGCTAAAAAACGGAATGAGGACGACGACCATCATGCCATCAATTACAATTATCCGGTGATTCTGCTGGAAGGAACGCTGGTAGGGGTACTCACCGGACTGGTGGGCGCCGGAGGCGGATTCCTCATCATCCCCGCCCTGGTT
>JAGWYC010000239.1 GCA_018969565.1 Bacteroidota bacterium
GTGGGAACTTTTCTGCCACAAACAGCGACCGGATTCCTTCATCGGCTTCAATACTTAAGGGCTGAAGGGTTCCGTTGTCCATACAGCAGCGCAAGTCCCTGCTTGGGATGATCGGCGCAAAGTTCAGCGCGAACGAAGGCAACTCAGTTTTCCGTTGAAGCTGAAGCAGCATAAAGTTCTCATCACCGCCACGAACGCCTGTAAATGCGGAAGCTTTTACAGACGAAACTAAAAAAACTGAAGTATCAGGAACTTGCCGATTCAAGAATTGCACGGGAATCCAAACCAGTTCCATGGACTTATGCCAGTC
This sequence comes from Bacteroidota bacterium, assembly GCA_018969565.1. Lineage (GTDB taxonomy): Bacteria > Bacteroidota > Bacteroidia > NS11-12g > UBA955 > REEB481. Next base: position 311 of record JAGWYC010000239.1, read on the forward strand.
TATAAGACTTCCTGCGCTAAGCAACAGATCTGGTGCGACCAGAAACGCTGTTCCCAGTGGCTTATAAGGGTAATTGGAGGATTCAGGGAAAGACCAAATCTGCTGCCCACGCGTCCCCCTCCCAATGGCTAAATCATTTACGGAAAACAGATAACCCTGGGTACCGGAACAGACAAAATTCTTCGCGCTTGCCGCATGCACGTTGCCTTGAATCCTGTTACCCGGCTGCGCTGAAACTATGGTACATATAAACCATAGACCTGAGAGACTCAATATGCGCCAAATTCCGGGCAACTTTGATGGCATAGATTACTTAGGTTCGGTTCAATCCAACAGCATCTGAAGCATCCGCTGCATTGCACGATCTGATTGGGTCTCGAGGGTCCATGCGGCGCGCTTCACTTCTTCTGGCGTTATGGTAAGCGTACGCATCAGGCCCGCACGGCTGACCAGCACTTGAACAGGCGTTCCGGAAATAAGCAGTCTATTAACTTCCTCCAAGTTTGAACCAATACGACGACCGTCCACGGCCACCAGTTCATCATTCACACTGAGGCCACCTTTCCAGGCCGGTAAATCCCGTTCCACATATTTAACCATAAGCCTGCCATTTTCTATGGCCGTACTAATTCCCAAGGTAATTTCCGGTTTACCCGGATTTTGTGCGGTGATACCGGCCTTGGCGAGTATTCCGGCATAATCAGGAGTTTCCGTGCTTTCCACCAGCCGGCGGAATTCAGCGCCAAGCCCTGCTCCGCCGATGGCATCCAGGGTCGCGTAAAATTCATCATTGCTGAAACCGCGCTCCGGTCGTTTGAGAAATTGCTGCCAGAGCGCTTTCATGACATCGTCCAGATTACGTGCGCCACTGGTTCGTGATACAATTGAAGCGTCCAGCAGAAATGCCAGCACCTGTCCTTTTCCATAGTAGCTGATGGTGGTATTCTTGCTGTTCTCATTTGGGCGGTATTCGCGTATCCATGCATCATGACTGCTTTCTGCCAGTGTTTGGTATAACCTTCCTGGTCGTTGTTCCAGATCGTTGATGGCTGCAGCCACCTTTTCCAGATAGGCCTCACGTGTGTAATATCCGGCGCGGCGGAGGATGAGCTCATCGTAATAGCTGGTAATCCCTTCCGCCACCCACAGCATATCCGTGTGATTTTCTCTGCTGTAATCGAAGGGACCCAGGGCTTCCGGCCTGATTCGCTTTACATTCCACAAGTGCAGGAATTCGTGGCCGCACAAGCCCAGAAACTGCTTGTACCGAGTAGGGTTATTCCATTGCCAGCGCGGCATCATTACGGTGCAGGAGTTGGCGTGTTCCAGACCTCCGCCGCCGGCTTCTGTATTGAGCACAATGAACAGGTAGTTCTTGCAGGGATGCTGCCCGAAGATTCCGGTGGTGGTATCGCAAATCGCTTTCAGGTCGCGGACAAAAACATCCATGTCCTGATTCCCCTGCCCCACCACGGCCACGGTATGGAGAACACCCTGCACCTTAAAATCAGCGGTTTCATAATTTCCCGCGATGAGCGGCGCATCGGCCAGATCATCGTAATGAGCAAATGAAAACACACCGGAAGCAGTTTGAGGCAGTGCCACATTCATTTGTTTCCAGGCCGAGGGCAGCAACACTTCCAAGGTTCCGGGTATGTGCTTCAACTGTTCCACCATCATGAACACCGAGGTTTGATGAAGGAAGGCCATATCGGCATCAATGAAGGAAGTGCGTACCGACCATTCAAAAGCATAAACCTTATATCGGACGGTGAGCGATTTCAGTCCCTTCACCGGAAACTGCCAGGTATTCTTGTCTGTGCGACGGTAGCTGACCTTCTTACCTTCAGATTCAGCGTACACCTGTTCCACACTTTTGGCAAACTCGCGCAGCAGGTAGCTGCCCGGGGTCCAGGATGGCATGCGCACATCCAGAACCTGTTCTTTAAATCCGCTGATTTCCAACGTAACTTCGGCATAATGGGTATGCGGTTCGGGAAAAGAAACGCGGTATCTGAGTTCGGGGGCGGCAAATATTTCCATGGTGCTAAGGCTAGTAAACAGCAGCGACAGTAAGGTGCGGCGCATAAGCGCAAAATTAAGTAGCTTGCCTGCAATTCAAGGAATCATGCATTTCAGACTGTTCATCTGCTTACTCGTTTGTGGTTATTGTTCCTGCAGTTCCCGCCCGAATAAAGCATTAGAACAATGCGAGCGGGAACTGGATTCTCTGGAAACACTGCTGGAACAACATCCTGGCTATGCCGCTTCGCATACTGTTCAATTCATGGAACTCCGCACCCGCATCACCAAGCAAATTGATGCACTGAACGAAGACAAGAAATTAGGTGAGTCGGATGTGCAGCAACGCGATATGTTGGCTCTGCGCAGCAGCCTGTTGTTCACCGCGGCCATGGAACAGGCGCTGGAGTTGACGCGCAGGCAGTCTGACAGCCTTAAAAATCTGCGCGACAGCACAAAATCAGGAAAATGATTCCCCTCAGTTAAGCGCGTTCATTCATCATATTCCAGTTCCAGCTTAGCGCTCTGCAGTTCCGCGCGGGCATGCTGCTCGCCTAGTCGGGCTGCAACGGCAATACCCTGCTCATATACAGTCATGGCCTGCGCTTTATCTCCGTCTTTTTCCAGCAATTTGCCCAAATGGTAATAGGTTGCCACATATTCAGGATGATGTTGCAGCAGCCATTCCAGCAAACGCTTCGCCTCTTCCCGGTTACCGGCCGACAGGTGTTCCTGGGCCAGGGCGTAATTCAAAAAGGGGTCTTCCGGTGATTCTTTAAGAAATTCCAGCAGTTGGCTCATACGCGGATTCATGCGGCAAAACTAAAGGCTTTCGCCTCATGGCTGTGCGCCTGACCCTGAAGAGCATCCATGCCAGCGAAAGGGACAGAATCATGGCTGTAATGAACAGTTCCCTGAATCTGGTCAGGGTTAATTCCCGTTGCTGTTCCCTTCGTTGAAACCCTGCCAGCGCGTTTTGGTATCGCCGGTCTTG
>JAGWYC010000009.1 GCA_018969565.1 Bacteroidota bacterium
ATTATTGGAACCAATAGCCTCGGTAAATACGAATGACGCGTTTGCAGAAGGATAGAAGAAGCTGCTCTTGGCAGTACCGAAGGTAGAGGCCCATTCGTTACGGCCTGTTACGTTCAGGTACAGCATGCTCTTGTATGCCAGTTCTGCGTTCAGGTACATGGCCGCTGTTTTAATACGTCCGGTGCCGGAACTTGCATACAGGTTAGATGCGTTGCTCAGATTATAGAAATCAGGAATAGCGAGATCGCGACCGCGCAGGAACTGGTCAGAGTTGAAACGGTTGTTCAGGTTATTACCCAGAATCACGTTCAGGTTCAGGTCTTCGTTCAGTTCACGACGGGCAGTAATCAGCAGGTCGCTGTAGAACTCCTTGTAGCGCTGTACGTTTTCATTGATTTCTCCACCGGGCGCGTTGTCGGGCTGGTTAGAGCCCACAGCAAAAATCTGCTTGCGGCTGTCGGTGTACTGGTCAATACCTACACGATAGGTTACATCCACCCAATCCAGAGGACGGTAGGTGATGTAGGTATTACCGAGAATACGGTTCACGTCGTCGGTGAAGGGGTTCTCATAAACAGACCAATAAGGATTATCGTAGGGAGCAAAATAGGTGTAGTTGCTGCCATCGGGATTTTTCCAGAAATCTTCACCCTGACCACCGCGAAGGTTGAAGTCAACCGGGCTGCGGAGAATAGACAGCATCACACCGGAAAGGTTGCTTCCGTTCTGAGCCCTTACACCACCGCTGTTGATGAAGTTAATAGAGCTTCCGAAGCTGATCTTGTTGGTCAGACGGGTATCGGTGTTCACACGTACGCTGGTACGCTTGAACTCCGTATTCGGAACAATACCTGACTGGCGGAGGTTTCCAATAGAAGCACGTACGGTAGTGCGCTCACCACCCGCGTTAAATGACAGGTTGTTGTTGTAGGCTACACCGGTCTGGAAGAAGTCCTTCATGTTGTCAATAGGATTGGCCACTTTAGGTCCCCAACTGGCAGCAACGTTTCGATTTGATGCACCGGCATCAACAATGGTCCAGCCGGGAGGAACTACGCCGGCATAAGTTTTGCGTACACCGGCAGAGTCAATCTGACGACCGCCGCCAGTGCTTCCCTGTCCATAAGTCATCTGGATTTCAGGCAGTTTATTCACCTTGCTCCATTCAACGGAGCTGGAGAAGGTGGCGCTGAAGTTTTTACCACCGCGACCGGCTTTACCGCGCTTGGTGGTGATGATGATAGCACCGTTGGCACCGCGAACACCGTACAGAGCCGCAGCAGCCGGGCCTTTCAGCACGTTGATGCTTTCCACGTCGTCGGGGTTGATGTCCACACCGCGGTTTGACTGGTTCACCCCTTGCAGGTTCATGTTGAAGGGATAATCGCCGGCTGTGGTTTGTGAGGTGCTGTTGTCAATCGGAACACCATCAACTACCATCAGCGGCTGGTTATTTCCGTTGAAGGTAGCATTACCGCGCAGGATAATCTTCGCAGAAGCACCTGGCGTTCCGCCTGAACCCTGTACGAAGGCGCCTGCTACCTTAGAGCTGATGGCCTGTACTACGTTCTGTTCACCGGAACCTGCAATCTCCTTACCGGAAACATTCTGAGTAGCGTAACCCAGCGCACGCTGCTGACGGCTGATGCCCAGAGCGGTAATGGTTACGGTGCTCATACCTACAGGATCTTCTTCCATAATTACATCCAAACGGTCAGAGCCCGAAGGAATGTCAGAAGTAATTGCCTTGTAGTTGTTCAGCAAGAACACAATCTGTTTGGCAGACTGAGGAGCGTTGATGGCATAACGACCTTCGTTATCAGTAAAGGTAGAAATATTCGTACCCTTAACCGTTACCGAAACGTTAGCCAGAGAACCCTGATCCTTTGCGGATTTCACAGTTCCCACGATGAGTCGTGTCTGAGCCCAGGCATTGATTGCACTGAATGCCCCGATCAACATCACCGCTTTGAGAAGTGGTTTGAAATTCTTCATAGGCGTATTGTTTTATAGGTTTTGAGCGACAATCTTATGCCTTTCATCCCGAAAAAACAACTTTACACCGATGCCAATGCCTGTTCTGTCGAATTTAATATACAGATTTTTTTAAGAAAACACTAATTACTATTAGTGCAGCCGGAAAGACGACTATTCTAAAGTCTGATCCAGCAGATAAATCATAGCTGCCAAGGTAGCCGCACCCAGATGTAACTCTCTTCTGTTGACAGATTCAAATACATCGGTTTCTGCATGATGATAATCAAAGTAGCGCTGCGAATCAGGAATCAAGCCCATTTGCAGCATGCTCTTGTTCATGCTGTTCGGGCCGTGTTTCAAGGGTGCCACATCCACACCGGCGCCGCCTTTTTCAAACTGATGAATTCCATAAGGCGCCAATAAGGAAGTCCAAGTTTTAATTTGGGCAATCCCGGCATCTTCAGCATCAATTGAAAAGCCCCTCGGTGTGAATCCACCTCGGTCACTTTCAATAGCTGCCACATGAAATTCACCGTTTTTGGCCGCCTGTTCGGCATAAGTATGAGCCCCACGGGCACCGTTTTCCTCATTCATCCAGAACACACAACGCAAGGTGTGCCTCGGCGTGTACCCTAAAGCCTTCAGCAGGCGCAACGCTTCGAATGCATGCATGCACCCGGCCCCGTCGTCATGGGCACCTTCGCCCTGATCCCAACTGTCGAAATGGCCACCAAAGGCAATGTAGCGATTGGGAAATGTGGCTCCGCGTTCTTCTGCAATCACATTGTGCGACAAACGATCTGGCAGGGTTTGACAATCCATACTTATGGTGATTACCAGCTTAGGGTCATCTGCCACTGCCGCCAGGGTATTTGCCACCGAAGTGGCTACAGCCATAGCCGGGATCTGAGGCAGGCTGTCCACGTAGTGCATCACACCCGTATGAGGATGCAGGTCACAGGAATTGCTCATGCTGCGCACCAGCACGGCACGGGCGCCGTAACGGGCGGCCAGGGAGGCTCCATTTACGCGCTGATATACGCATCCCCCATAAGCAGAAAACGTGCTGATCTTCTTTTCATCAAAAGGTTCATTGAACAAAACAATACAACCCTTGAGTCTGCCGGCTTTCCCAAGGGTTTCAAGCTCGGCCTGGTTCTGCACCACACAAAGCGATCCGGAGACGCTGCCATTGGTGCCAACACTTCCGCCCAGAGCGCAAGCCGGCAGCAAATAGGAAGCGGCCTGCTTTTTATAGCGTTCCTCCAGCGCTTCGCATGCCCACCCGGCGGTGTCGTTGAATTGCTTCAGTCTTTTATTCAGCAGCGGTGATGAAACGCTCAGCAACTCAGTCTTGCCCCGCTGCCAACGGGGAACCATGCAAGGTTGCAGCATCACTGTATCAAATCCATAGCTGCGCAGCATATTTCCGGCCCAGGTAACAGCGCGTTCTGCATGATCAGAGCCACTCAGCCTGCTGCCGTAGCCTTTGCATAGCTCCTCCAGCCGTTTGTAAGCATGCCCGTTCAGCAGGGCTTCATCATATATTCGACGGATAAACAGACTGTCGCTACGCTGGGCACGAACGCCTGAAACAGCAGATACTGCAGTGATGAAGAAAATTGCTATGTTCTTTTTCATGGCTGTTTCTTATGGAAGTAGCACGTACTGACGGGTCTTGATGGCATCGGTCTTTTTACTGTTCAGAGGGTCAAACAGGTATTCTTCCACAGTAAACGGTTCGGTTTGTATGGCTTTATTATTAGTATATTCCCTGAGGGCGCGTCTGGCCGGTCCTCCGTTTGCCTGAAGTTCGTTCTGATCTGCGGCAAGCGCCCGACGTTGGGGCAACTCAAACAGGTACAGGTTGCCTGCTGTTTTTCCCTTGGGAATTTCTACAGGCATGCACACGGCAATGTCCATCATCCCCGAAGCTGCATCGCTCATGTAGTGGAATACGAACACCGAACCACTTACGCGTAATCCGTTTTGCGCGATTCCGGCCATGAGACTCAAAACCGATTGCTTCAGGTATTCGCCGCTTTCCAGTTGCGCAGCGGTGACTACGTTGCGAATTCCTGCATATTTACGCGCCGGAAGAACCACTTCAAACAAAGGAACGCCCTGTTGAGTGGCAACCGGGGTTGACGCTGATTCCTGCTGCATAGGAGCCGCGGGTCCTTGCTCACAAACTCTTTTCAGGTTTATCAGACCTTGTTCGTAATCCTTGCCCACCATCTTATCCATTCCACCCATGAACAAGGTGAATGAACGCTCCAGCAACGATTGCTTCCCGTACATGGTCCAGCTTACCTGAACCTGTCCGTCATCACCCTGCATTTCTATCCTCGTATTCGAGGTGCTTTCCCAGGGCGCGGTAAATTTCAACTCCGCATCTACGCTTTTCATAGGCTCAACACGCCAGGTGCGCATGCTGCCTGCACCAATATTGTCGTTGCCCTTCCATGACACAGAAGAACCAAGGGCACCATCGTTTCCCTCAAACTGATACACGGCATTACTGTCAAGCGCCGCCCAGGGATTCCAGTTGTTGAACTGCTTCCATCGGGAAATCTGATTCCATACCACCGCCCGGGGGGCATGAATTACCGTACTCCTTTGCACTTTGTACTCAGGAGATTTCAACGAAGCCAGGGTAAGCACGGTGGCAATAAGCGAGAGCATCACCAGCACGAAGTATTTAACGAATTTCATAAGCGTAGCGGTCAAAATTGCAGCAGTTTACACGTTATTGCAAACGTTTCTTTGCATGAAGCGTTAGCCTGTTACCTCATGCGGCCCGGATTTATCTTCTCGCGTCCTCTGAAAGGGAAGCACAAAAACCCTTTCGACACCCTGTATCCGCTATTTCGGGAACTGCTGGTACATACCAGCGGAGATGTGGCGGAAGCGCTTGACTGGCTCACCGAACTGGATAAACAATACGACCTCACGGAAGGGCAATACGGCATCGGCGATTTTATCGAAGAGCTGAAGGAATTGGGTTATCTGAAAGAACGGGCAGACGGAACCCTGGCACCCGCGCCGAAAACCGAGCAAGATATGCGCAGAGGGGCACTGGAACAGGTTTTTGGCACCCTGAAGAAAGGAAAAAATGGCCAGCATAAAACCACCCTGCCGGGCAGCGGCTCCGATTCGGGCAGCGGTTTCAGGGCCTTTCAGTTTGGCGATACCCTTGACCATATTAATGCCACCGAAAGCATACGCAACGCGCAGATTCGCACCGGTCATCAGGACGGACCGCTGAGCGAACAGGACCTGGTAGTTTCCGAACAGGAACATTCCACACAAACCAGCACCGTGCTGATGATTGATGTGAGCCACAGCATGATTCTGTACGGCGAGGACCGCATCACTCCTGCAAAGAAGGTAGCCATGGCGCTTGCTGAACTCATTCGTATTCGCTACCCCAAAGACACCCTGGATGTGCTTGCCTTCGGTGATGATGCCTGGCCCATTGAAGTGAAAGACCTGCCCTACCTCAGCGCAGGACCTTTTCACACCAATACCATTGCCGGACTGGAACTGGCCATGAACTTGCTGCGGCGCAGGCGCAACCCCAACAAGCAAATCTTCATGATTACGGATGGCAAGCCAACCTGCATGAAAGAGGGCGGCAAATACTACAAAAACAGCTTCGGGCTTGACCGCAAAATTGTGAACCGCACGCTGGATATGGCCGCCCAATGCCGCCGGCTTCATATTCCCATTACCACCTTCATGATAGCGCGGGATTCCTGGCTGCAGGAATTTGTGCAGCGTTTCACGGAGGTGAATGCCGGGAAAGCCTACTATACCCAGGCCGACGGACTGGGTTCTTTCATTATGGAAGATTTTGAACGCAACCGCAAGAAGCGGGTTTAAGCAAAACTGCGCAGGGCCGCACCCAAACGATAAATATCGTCAAAGCTGTTGTACATGGGCACAGGGGCCAGCCTGATTACATCCGGCTCGCGCCAGTCGGCTACAACTCCCTGTTCGCTCAGGTGATGGAACAACGCCCTTCCTTCAGGTCCGCACAAAACGGATATCTGTGCACCGCGATGGGGCGGAGGCGGCGTGATGATGTTGAAGGAGAGGCGCTTGTTTTCACGCGCTGATTCCAACAAAGTAAACTCGAGGAATGCCGTAAGTCGCAGGCTTTTTTGCCACAGAGCATCCATTCCGGCGCGGTCAAAAAGTTCCAGGCTGGCCAAATGTGCGGCCATGCTCAGCACCGGCGCATTGCTTAATTGCCAGCCTGCGGCACCCGGCTCGGGGATGTAACCCTTCTGCATCAGAAAACGCTCATCTTCTTTGTGGCCCCACCAACCGGCAAAGCGCGGTGTTCCCGGATTCAGACCGTGACGCTCGTGAATAAATACTCCGCTCACCCCACCCGGACCACTGTTCAAATACTTGTAGGAACACCAGGCAGCAAAATCCACATCCCATTCATGAAGCGACAATTTCAGATTTCCGGCAGCATGAGCCAGATCAAAGCCGGCCATAGCTCCTTGCTCATGTGCCACTTCGGTGATAGCCCTTATATCGAAGGCCTGACCTGTGTAGTACTGAACACCGCTGAAAAATACCAGCGCCAGAGAGGAACCATGTTCCCGGATGGCATCAAGAATATCTTCAGGTTGCAGGCTGTGCGCACCTTCACGAGGTTTTAGTTCAATGATGGCCTCATCAGGGTTGTACCCATGGAAGCGCACCTGGCTTTCCACAGCATACATGTCGCTGGGAAACGCGGCAGCTTCCATCAGGATTTTAAACCTTCCCGGCACAGGTCTGTAAAAGCTGACCATGAGTAAGTGAAGGTTCACCGTCAGGTTATTCATCACCACCACTTCTGAGGGCTTAGCGCCAACCAGTCGTGCGGCGGGTTCAGTTAGAAATTTATGGTAGTGGAACCAGGGTCGTGCGCCCTGAAAATGTCCTTCTACGCCATGCTCGGCCCATTGGTCCAATTCTTCCTTCAGATAACCGGCCGTTTGTAAGGGTTGCAGTCCGAGCGAGTTTCCGCAGAAATAAGCCACCGGCTCATTGTGGTGCCTGGGTATTAAAAAGAGGTTTCTGTATTCCGCCAGTGGGTCATTGGCGTCAGCCTCCAGGGCATAGGCGCGGGACAGGTTCATTTCCATGCGCCGCAAAATTACTGGCATTCTTTATTAGAACTGCGTTCAGGTTTTTCTTCGATTTGAGCAGAAAGGTTTTGCAAATTGATTTTTTTTGGTACTTTTGCGGCCCCGATTGTCCGATGGTGTAACTGGCAACACGTCTGGTTTTGGTTCAGAAGAGTCTAGGTTCGAGCCCTAGTCGGACAACAAAAAACCCTGCATTGATGATAATCACCGGAAGTGTTAACTTTCGGTGATGAAAGTAAATAAACAGAGGTATGTCAAGTATCATTAACCCCGTCAAGCTGTTTTCAGGCAGCGCCTCGCTCGACCTGAGTCTGAGTATTTCCGAATACTACGGTAAGGAATTAGGCCAGATGGCCGTAAACCGTTTCAGCGACGGGGAATTTCAGCCGAGTTTCAACGAAAGCATACGAGGCTGTGATCTTTTCCTGATTCAGAGCACGTATCCTTCTGCCGACAATCTGCTGGAATTGCTGATGATGATTGACGCGGCTAAGCGTGCCAGTGCCAACTACATCACAGCGGTCATTCCCTATTTCGGTTTTGCACGTCAGGACAGAAAGGATAAACCACGGGTATCCATAGGATCTAAACTGGTTGCAGATTTGCTGACCGCCGCCGGTGCCAGCAGGATCATGACTATGGAGTTGCATGCTCCGCAAATTCAGGGTTTCTTCAACATTCCCGTAGATCACCTGGAAAGCGCCATCATCTTCATTCCTTATATCCGCAGCCTGAACCTTCCTAATCTTACCATTGCCGCACCCGATGTAGGCGCATCTAACCGCATCAGGGAAGTGGCAAAACAACTGAATGTGCCCATGGTTATCTGCGACAAAGAACGCCGCAGGCCCAATGAGGTAGCAAACATGACGGTAATTGGAGAAGTGAAAGATGCCGATATCGTTCTGGTTGATGATATCATTGATACAGGCGGAACCTTGTGCAAAGCCGCTCAAATGCTCATGGAAAAAGGCGCGCGCAGCGTGCGTGCCATGTGCGCCCACCCGGTCCTTTCAGGCAAGGCTTACGAGAATATTGAAAATTCAGCGCTTGCTGAACTGGTGGTCACTGATACCATTCCTCTGAAACACCACTGCTCCAAAATTAAGGTGCTTAGCGTGGCTCCCCTCTTTGCCCGCGCCATCCGCAACGTGCATGAATACGGCAGCATCAGTTCGCTGTTTCGTATTCATCAGGCCGTGCAGAGCACACTTGACCTCAACAAGAACATGAATCAGGGATAAACCCTGGCCCCTTCACAAAACATAAAACGTTCAAAACATCATGAAAACCATTCTATTGAAGGCTGAAGAGCGTAAATCGCTTGGAACCAAAGAATCAAAAGCCCTCCGCAGCGAAGGAAAAGTTCCTTGCGTAATGTACGGCATGGGCGAACCCCGCCACTTTGCCATTTATGCAGCCGATTTTACCAACCTGGTGTACACGCCTAATGTGTACAAAGTGCAACTGGATATTGACGGTAAACAGCACAATGCCATCCTGGCCGACCTGCAGTTTCACCCCGTTTCAGAAGTAATCCTGCACGCCGATTTCTATGAAGTGGACCCTAACAAGGCCGTTTTGATGAATATACCGGTGCAGATTGAAGGCAATGCCCCCGGTGTGCGCGCAGGTGGTAAGCTGGTGAAGAAAATCGCCAAGCTTCGCGTTCGCGGTCTGATTGGAAATCTTCCCGATGCAATTCCTGTAAACATTGACACCCTGGAAATTGGCCAGAGCGTGAAGGTGAAAGACATCACCGTGAGCGGCTTCGAAATCCTGGATGCCAAGGAAAATGCCATTGTGAGCTGTAAAATTACCCGTGCTGCGATGCAGGCTGAACAGGCTGCAGCCGCCGAAGCCAAAGGCAAGAAATAATAAGCTCAGGGTTGAGCTTCTGAAGACCCTGGTTCCTCCTGAAGGAGCCGGGGTTTTTTATTTGCACTCAGCTTGTAGCGCAAGGCAAGCCCAAAGCCGTACTGAGAAGCGAAGGGGTTGAATCCGGTTTTGTTGCTGCCGTCCATGCGTAAGGTTCCTTCGGCCTGCAGAATGAACTTATCACCCAGATTCCTGGACAGACCCAGTCGCACATAAGGCATCATGGCAAAAGAGGGCCAACTTCTTGCTCCACCGCCGCGCACCACTCCATTCTCGAAATACTCCACCTGCGAAGCCCTCCAGATGTTTACAAAACCGGCCTGTACAAAGGGATGCAACCCCTTTTCACCGGCCAGATTCAAGCCCAGGCCAAGGGGTAATGAGTACTGCCTGACCAAGGTAGTTTGAAGCAGTCCGCGCGAAGTCTGGATATACGGACGATAATTGGCTTCTCCCTGAAAAAAACCGGCCTGCAGATGCAGCAGGTAATTCAACTCAAAACGCGTCTGTATGCCCGCAGACCACCCCACGGTATTGCTCGTGGTATAATCTTTACCGAGTGACTTACCGTAGTAAATGCGGTAGTTGTTAAAATCCGCACTTCCGGCAAGACCTATGGAAACTTGTCCGAACAGGGTGCAAACCGGAAACAGAAATAAAGAACTTAACAGAATCTTTTGTTTCATGATATCGAAGCTACTGAAGGGGTGTGAAAAAAAGAAGCCCCGGGATTCCGGGGCTTGAGATTCGATGGGTTTTCTTTAAAAAGCGGCTTCCAGTCTGCGGTTTACTTCATCCCAGTTAATCACGTTCCAGAAAGCGTTGATGTAATCGGGGCGCCGGTTCTGATAATGCAGGTAATAAGCATGTTCCCACACGTCAAGGCCGAGGATGGGCGTTCCTTTCACTTCAGCGATATCCATCAATGGGTTATCCTGATTCGGGGTGCTGGTGATGACCAGTTTGCCGTCATGCACAATCAGCCAGGCCCAACCTGAGCCGAAGCGGGTTGCCGCAGCCTGGTTGAACTGTTCACGCATGGCTTCAAAACTTCCGAAAGCCGCGTTGATGTGTTCAGCAAGTTTCCCCGCAGGAACTCCTCCTCCGTTGGGCTTCATCACCTTCCAGAACATGGAGTGGTTCCAGTGGCCGCCACCGTTGTTGCGCACAGCCATAGAATACTTGCTGATATTCCGAACAATCTCTTCAAGAGGCTTATTGGCATCGGCATGGTCTTTCAGGGCATTATTCAGGTTGTTTACATAAGCCTGATGATGTTTGCCGTGGTGGATTTCCATAGTTCGTGCATCAATATGCGGTTCCAGCGCGTTGAACGCGTAATCGAGAGCGGGTAATTCGAATGACATGATGATTGGGGTTTTGTTCCTTCAAAAAAACAACATTTATCGCAATTTGGTTTGATGTTCTTACTGGTGCAGCTTCGCTTGCTAATTCCTTAGTTTCGCAATTATTACAGGTATGGATAGTCTGGATTTTGTTGAATACCCAGCGGCAGGACTGGCTCTTGCAGGAGTATGGCTCATGGCCATGCGCAATCGTTTGGGATGGGTGTTCAATTTTTTATCCTGCCTCCTTTACACTTGGGTTTTTTACACCAGCAAACTTTACGGCGATGCCGCCTTGCAGATAGGTTTCGGAGCTATGCAGGTATGGGGATGGTTTCAATGGAAAACACGGGAATCGAAGGGTTCACTGATGCTGCGATCACTCAGTTTCGACGGACTGTGGAACAGCCTGCTCGTAATGCTTGGCGGAAGTTTATTGCTGGGTTTGTGGCTTGCAGCAGCTACCGACACCGATGTTCCCTGGGCTGATGCCTTTTGTACCTCAGGAAGTCTGGTGGCACAATTACTCCAGATTGGCCGTTTCCGTGAAAACTGGCTGCTCTGGATTCTGGTAAATTTGATATATGTGCCGCTCTATGTGTACAAGGGGCTTACAGCAACGGCGATTTTGTATGCTGTTTTTCTGCTCATGGCTGTTTGGGGCCTATGGCAATGGAATAGGAACCCGAGAAGTCCGCAGGAGCCTCAGGAGCCAAGCTGATTGGATATTACTTCCTCGTAATAAGATACGTATTCCTGCAGGATTTTTTTCAGGTCGAACTCTTTGGCTTTGTGCAGGGCGTTTTTCCTGAAATCGAGCAAGAGGGCTTCATCAGAAAGCAAGGCAATGGCATGTCCTGCCATAGAGGCCACATTGCCGACATCACTCAGGTAACCGGTTACCCCATGCACATTCACCTCCGGGATACCGCCGGCATTGCTGCTCACCACGGGCACCTCGCAGGCCATGGCTTCCAGCGCAGCCAAACCAAAACTCTCACTCTCCGAAGGCAAGAGGAACAGATCGCATACACTAAGGATTTCTTCAATGGCTTCCTGTTTGCCCAAAAAGGTCACACGTTCACAGATATCAAGTTCACGTGCAATCTTCTCAATATTGCTACGCTCCGGACCGTCACCAATCAGCAACAGCCTGGCAGGCATGGCCCGGCTGACTTCAGCAAACACTCGAACCACGTCTTCCACCCTTTTCACCTTGCGGAAATTGCTGGTATGCACCAAAATGCGTTCTCCGTTAGGCGCAATGGCCTTTTTGAAGTGTTCCTTGGGTTTTTTGGAGAAGCGGGAAAAGTCAATAAAGTTGGGAATTACCCTGATGTCGCGGCTGATGTGGAAATTGGCATGGGTGTCCCTTTTCAGACTTTCCGAAACCGCCGTTACGCCATCACTGTGGTTGATGCTCCAGCTTACCACCGGTTCAAAAGTAGCTTCGCGTCCTACCAGGGTAATGTCTGTTCCGTGCAGTGTGGTGATTACCGGTATGTTGATACCCTGCTCCTTCAGAATAAACTTCGCCAACAAGGCTGCGCTGGCATGAGGAATGGCATAATGAACATGCAACAAATCCAGATGGGCTGTTTTTACAATGTCCACCATTTTACTGGCCAGCGCTGTTTCGTAAGGCGCGTATTCAAACAGCGGATATTTGAGCACGCTCACCTCATGGTAGAAGATATTCTCTGAAAAAAAATCCAACCGCGCCGGCTGACTGTAGCTGATGAAATGTACCGTATGCCCTTTAAAGGCCAGCGCCTTACCCAGTTCTGTGGCCACTACACCGCTGCCCCCGAAGGTGGGATACAAAACAATGCCAACGTTCATGTGATAACAACAAAAATACCATGCTAATGGTTGGACATCGCTCTGCGAATTCCCCGCTCATACAGCAACTTCAGATGTAACCATAATACCGCAATCCATAACAGCAGGCCCGGCATGGGGTAAACACTTAAATCTGCCCCGTCACTATTGTTGATAACACCACCGGTGTATGCGTAGAGCCAAAACGGAAACAACAACAAGAACAGCACATTCTGAAACAACCAGAAACGGCGTTGGCTCATTTGAAAAAGAACCAAACCGAGGGCCGTGTACAGGATAAAAAACAATTGCCATTTCCAGGCAATGCCGATGCCGAAGAACGAGGTATCCTTACCGAAAATATACGCACCTAAAATCCAGATATCGGGCACATCAGGACCGTAATAACGGTATCCCTCCGGACCAATGGGCATGTACACAAAAGGTGCCGGAAGACATAAAAACGTGAGGATCAGGGCCCATTTGATTCTTACCGGCATGACATTTAAACGACCAACTGAAAGGAAAATTATTTGCAGGATACTTTTGCAGCATGGAAGCACCCGGCGGCGATGAATACTTTATGTCGAAAGCCCTGCAACTGGCAAAGGAGGCAGCCGATGCAGACGAAATTCCCATCGGGGCGGTGGTGGTCCATAAGGGGCGCATTATCGGCAAAGGGTTTAACCAGACCGAACGACTAAACGATGTTACGGCGCATGCTGAGATGCTGGCCATTACAGCGGCAGCCTCTGCGCTGAACAACAAATTTCTGGAAGAATGTACATTATACGTTACCGTGGAACCCTGCCTGATGTGTGCCGGCGCGATACGCTGGGCTCGTCTGGATAAGGTGGTTTACGGCTGCAAAGAACCCAAAACAGGCTACAGCAATGAGCTGAATACCGAAAAATTGGGTCATACAGAGGTATGCCCCGGGCCTTTGGCTGATGAGGCCCGAAGCCTCATGCAGGAATTCTTCCGCAGGCGTAGAGGATGATGATGCACATGGCCGAAGTAAAATCAGAAGATGATACCGAAACACTTGCTTTTTTGAAGGAAATTGAGAACTTCGTTTTTCAACCTATAAAAAAATCACCATAAAAACTACTTACCTACCATTGTTGCACGAATCTTATTCGCCCTTCCTTTCATCGTGCTTGGCGCATTGCACCTGATGGGTGCCGACAAAATGGCCGCCTCTGTTCCTGAATGGCTGCCCGGCGGCGTGCTGTGGATTTACATCACAGGACTGGCTCAGATTGCAGGAGGCTTTGCCATCATACTGGACAAGATGATGCCACTGGCCTCAAACCTGCTGGCTCTGCTCATGCTCGTGTATGTAATAGTTATCCATTACCCGCTGATGAACAATCAGTTGACACAGCAAATCGGGCTTATCGGAATACTGAAAGACCTTGGACTCGCTGGCGGTGCCCTTCTGGCCGGTCACCTTTCCGGCAACAAAGAGGGCTGATCGCACCCAATGAACAACCAAAAGCCGCCTGTGGGCGGCTTTTTTTGTGTACCCGCCGTGTTCTGCCTGAACTTATCTTTGCCGTGCTATGTACGAGTTTCACGGCGACAAGCGCCGCTACTTCGACATGACCCTGGCGGTTACCCGGAAGCATATCATTCCCTTCATCCGGGAGCGGTGGGCCTTCCCTGAACACATGGAAGTGCTGGAAATCGGCTGCGGAGAAGCAGGGGTGCTCAAAGCTTTTACAGAACTCGGTTATTCCTGCACAGGCATAGAACTGGAAGATTCCCGTCTGGATTATGCCCGAAACTTTATGGCCGTTGAACTGAAAGCCGGCAAAGTTCAGTTTCTGAATAAAAACATCTACGACACAGACCCGGAACGCGACCTGGGTCGTCGCTTCGACCTGATTATCCTTAAGGATGTGATTGAGCATATACCGGACCAGGCACGGTTTATGCCCCAGCTACACCGATTCCTGAAACCCGGCGGTGTGGTATTCTTTGCGTTCCCACCCTGGCAAATGCCTTATGGCGGCCACCAGCAGGTGCTTCCGGGTAAACTGGCCTCTAAAACGCCTTGGTATCACTTATTACCCGGACCTTTTTACAGAGGCTTACTGAAGTTATTCGGAGTGAATGCATCAGGCATCGGCACCATGATGGAGATAAAATCTACCGGCATCAGCACGGAGCGCTTCCTGCGTATCAGCCGAAATACCGGGTTCTCTGTGGCACACGAACGACATTACCTGTTCAACCCCATTTACGAACACAAGTTTGGCATCAAACCCCGCCGGCAGTGGACTTTGGTATCTGCCATTCCTGTATTGCGAAACTTTGTAACCATGGGCGTTTATTACCTCATGAAGGAGCAAACAACACAATAACACGCACTTAGACTCGTTTTTCTGAAGTTCTTAAGGGGAATTTCTCGAATCAGAACAATATATTCGCAGATTCAGGCATGAAAACAACAATCAGGATTACTGTGCTTTCGGCTGTCTTTCTGCTGCTTTGGCCCTCAGAAGCCCATGCCCAGCGCAGAGTCGGCAAGCCGCTTCAGGTAGGGGTTTTGCTCGGGGCGTCCAACTATATGGGCGATTTGGCCAAAACAGCTGCGGTGATGAAGGAAACCCATCCTGCCGGTGGACTTATATGCCGCTACGACCTGAACTATATGTTTACCCTTCGAGGCAGCGCCCTCTTTGGAACAATTTCCGGTGCTGATGCGAATTACAAGGGCATTGATGCCGGAAGAGAAGCAAGAAACCTCAGTTTCAAATCCAATGTGGTTGAGTTTGGTGGTCAGGTGGAGTGGAATCTGTTTGGATATGAATCCGACCGAAACTCGATGGCACGTTCCCCTTATGTATTCGCGGGATTTGCCGTGTACAAATTCAACCCTAAAGCGTATTTCGAATACAATGCTGCCATCTTCAACTCCATTGACCCCAACGGAACACTGGCGCAATACGATAAAAAATGGGTGGAACTTCAGCCTCTTGGCACCGAAGGTCAGGAAACAACCAAGTACAACGACAAACAGCGCTACAGCCTGACTCAGATTTCAATTCCCCTGGGCATTGGGTATAAAGCTCAACTCGACGAAGACTGGGCATTGGGTATTGAGCTCGGACTGCGTAAGACTTTCACAGATTATCTGGACGATGTGAGTACAGAATATGTGGATGATCAGATTGTAGGTGGCGCTTATGGTTATCTGGCTGTAGCCATGAAAGACAGAGCGCGCGAAGTTGGAAAACCTTCCGCCATGAACAATCAGAAACGCGGAAACGAGCATTTAAAAGACTGGTATATGTTTGGTGGTATCACGCTGACCCGTCCCATTGTTGGCGGACATCGTGGATGCTTTAATTTCTGAGAACAAAGAACTATTTGATAAGGACCATATTTCTGGTACTGGCTTTAGGTCAGGGTGTCTTTCATACGCTCTGTGCGCAACGCTTCTTCAACGGAAAGCGGGAAATGGGTGTATTCCTGGGAGGCGCCAACTACCACGGCGACCTGGCTCCTGAAATCGTATGGCGCAACACTGGTGCAGCCTTCGGACCTTTCTTCCGGTACAACTTCAACCCGTACGTTTCTTATCGAGTTCAGGCCAGCTACGGACATATCAAAGCTGCGGATTCTAACTATGCTCCTCAGGCGGCACGCAACCTGAGTTTTGAAAGCGATATTTTCGAAGCTTCCCAAACGTTTGAATTTAACTTCCACCGCTTTGGGGTGAATGTGCTGGATAAAAACTTCTCGCCCTATCTGAGCCTGGGGCTTTCCTTATTCTATTTCAACCCAAAGGCCAATTATGGGGTGGGAAGCCAAAATCTGAGAAATCACCATACCGAAGGCCAGAAGCGCAGCTACAGTACGCTACAAATGGCAGTTCCTATTGGCTTTGGCATGAAATACAGTTTGCATAGAAACTGGGTTGTTGGTGTTGAAGCAGTATGGCGCAAAACCTTTACTGATTACTTAGATGATGTGAAGGGAAGCTACCCTGATTTCAAACAGCATAAGGACCAATACGGTGATTTATCTGCCAACCTGAGCCATAGGGAAACCGAAAAAGGTATTGGCCCATTCAGGGGTGGCACCCAAAGGGGCGAACAAAGCCTCAAGGATTGGTACTTTTTCCTTGGTTTTACCCTCTCATATCGCTTTACACCCGTAATTTGCAGGATAAATAACGGCTGAGTCCTTGCTCAAAGATCAAATCATACCTGAACGCATGCCCAGACACGTGGCCATCATCATGGACGGGAATGGTCGCTGGGCGCTTCAGAAAGGGCATCTGCGTTCCTTAGGTCATGCACATGGTGTAGATGCAGTACGCGCCGTAACCGAAGCAGCCGCAGAAGTTGGTGTGGAATACCTCACGCTCTATGCCTTTTCAACAGAAAACTGGCGAAGACCTCAGGAAGAAATCAATGCCCTCATGGAATTACTGGTGCATACCATCAAAAGCGAAACCGATACGCTGATGAAAAACGGTATTAAGCTGGAAGCCATAGGCAACCTGGAACAATTGCCCGAGTCCTGTAACAATCAACTGATGGAAACCGTCCATGCCACCAGAAACAACAACAGGATGACATTAATCCTTGCATTAAGCTACAGTGGCCGTTGGGACATCATAGAGGCTACGCGGAAAATTGCACGCGAAGTGAAATCCGGCAATCTGAATCCGGAAGATATTGATGAAGATGTGCTGAATAATGCACTGAATACCGCCCGCTATCCAAACCCCGAATTGCTCATACGGACCAGTGGAGAACAGCGCATCAGCAACTTCCTTCTATGGGAAATAGCCTATGCCGAAATGCACTTTACCCCGGTCCTCTGGCCCGATTTCACCAAGGATGATTTTTATACTGCGCTGCTTGACTACCAAAACCGCGAACGGCGCTTTGGCCTCACCGGCGCTCAAATACCAAGCATTTCCTGAACCTCTTGACACGCCGTATTAAATACGTTTCTCTTTGGATTGTCCTCTTCTCGGGCTTCCTCTGCCGCAACCTCTTCGCCCAGAGTGATTCGTCATTATACGAACCATACAACTTCGTGGACCCTGAGGAATATATTATTAAGGATATTCGTGTAGTAGGGGCCCGCTACATTCAGGAAGCACTGGTAACCATTTACTCGGGCCTCTCCATTAATCAGAAAATAAAAATCCCGGGAGACGCCATTCCCGCGGCCATCGAAAACCTCTGGAAACAACAGTTTTTTGCGGATATCCAGATTGGCATGAAAAAGTTGCCTGGCAAACAGGTCGTTCTTACCATTTACATTTCTGAACGAAGCAAACTCAGCAAGTTCAGCATCAAAGGCCTGAAAAAAGGGGAAACTAAGAATCTGCGCGAAGAAATTTCCCTGAAAAGCAACATGATCATCACCCAGAACCTGCTGAACAAAACACGCAAGGAAATTCTGGATTACTACGTGAAGAAGGGCTACTACAGTGCCTCCGTGGCATTCAAAAGAGAGCCGGAAACCAATAAACCCAATTTTGAAATCATCCGCATTGCGGTTGATAAAGGGCCCAAAGTAAAGGTGTACGACATTCGCTTTGCGGGAAACGAGAAATTGAGCGATGCCGATCTTCGGAAGGTGTTTAAAAAAACCAAGAGGCTCTACAAAAAATGGAACTTCCTGGCCGCCAGCAAATTCCTAGAGGATAAATACGAAGAAGAGAAATCGGGTATCGTGGCTAAATACAGCGAACTGGGCTACCGCGATGCCCAGGTTTTGTATGATTCCATTATCAAGATTGCACCGGATCGTCTGGTCATCAGCATTGGCATCAGAGAAGGTAATCAGTATCGCTTCAGAAACATCAGTTGGCGTGGTAATACCAAGTTTCGTAATGGTGTGCTGGACACCTTGCTCGGCATCAAAAAGGGCGACGTGTATAATCAGGCCCTCTTACAAGAACGACTCTTTGCCAATGCCGGCGGTTACGACATCCAGAGTCTTTACATGGATGACGGATACCTGTTCTTCAACATGCAGCCGGTAGAAGTAGCTGTAAGTAATGATTCCATTGACATGGAAATACGCATTTTCGAAGGCGAACAGGCACGTGTGAACCGAGTTACCGTCAGTGGAAATACCAAAACCAGCGACCATGTGGTGCTGCGCGAAATCCGCACCAAACCGGGTGATAAATTCAGCCGAAGTGATATTCAGCGCACCATGCGCGACCTGTCACAACTAGGGTATTTCGACCCCCAACAAATGGGTGTGGATCCTATTCCCAATCAAGCTGACGGAACAGTGGACATTCGCTACAAGGTTTCTGAAAAACCCAGCGACCAGATTGAACTCTCCGGCGGTTGGGGCGCGAATGGTTTCACCGGAAAACCGGCCCTGCTCGGCACAGCGGGTATTACACTCAACAACTTCAGCATACGCAAGTTGGGTAAACCTTCCATGTGGAATCCCATTCCCAGCGGTGATGGACAGCGTCTTTCGCTTCGTGCACAAAGCAATGGCACCTTCTATCAGGGCTACAACTTCAGCTTTACGGAACCCTGGCTGGGCGGCAAGAAACCCAATTCCTTCTCGGTAAGCCTGTTCCACACCGTAAATGCGTACGATTACGCCTTGAAATCCGATCCGAACCGCAAGTTGTTGATGAATACCGGAGCTTCGGTTTCCTTCGGAAAAAGACTGCGTTGGCCGGATGATTTCTTCTCTATGCAATGGGTGTTTTCCTTCCAGCGTTATCGCTTTCAGAACCTTTCCGGCTCAGGGTTTGGCTTCCCTCAGGAATATAAAAACGGAACTTCTTATGTTCCCAGCATCCAGTTTGTGCTCACCCGAAATTCGGTAAGCGCACCCATTTTCCCGGAAAGCGGCAGTCAGATTACCTTTAGCCTGCAGGCCACCCCACCCTATTCTGCCTTCAGCGGCAAAGACTATCAGAACATACCGGCAACAGATAAATACCGCTGGATTGAATACCATAAATGGAAATTCGATGCCAACTGGTACACTTTGCTGTTTAAAAATTGCGTACTCAGCACTCAGGCTCGTTTTGGATTCCTCGGATTCTACAACCGGGATCTGGGCATGACTTTCTTCGAACGTTTCCGTCTGGGTGGCAGCGGATTGTTTGGATTCTCGCTGGCAGGCACAGAAATCATCTCCCAGCGCGGTTATGACAACTTCACCGTGAGCGATGCGGTGAGCCGAAGCCAGAGTGGTGTTCCGATTTACAATAAGCTCACAACGGAAATTCGCTACGCCATCACGAAAAACCCTACTGCTACGGTATATGGCCATGTGTTTGCAGAAGCCGGAAACGCTTATGTAAACTTTAATAATTTTAGTCCTTTTCAGGATTTACGCCGCGCCGTAGGTGTGGGTGTCCGCCTGTTTATGCCCATGTTCGGCCTGATAGGTCTGGACTATGCCTACGGTTTCGACTGGCGCTTAGTAACTGGCAACAGCAAACCCGGGCAATTCCACTTCTTCCTCGGCCAGCAGTTCTGATGGCTTCAGAAAGCTTCTCCAAAAGCTACATAAAACCCGCGTTGACCATAGAGCCCCAGTGCATAATCAAATCGCAGGTTTACCTTAGCCCTTCGGTCAGCCATAAACCTGAATCCCACGCCTCCATTGGGCTTGAGCATGAGGGCTTCGCCTGAGCCACGCATCCACGCATTCCCAATCCCGGCAAACAAAGTGAATCCAAGCCGCTTGCTTATTCCCTGTCTCCATTCAGTCTGGAAGCAGGCCAGGCGATCTCCACGGAATCTGCCGGTAAAATAACCGCGGGCGGCATCACCGCCGTATGCGGGCAAATCAAAAAATGGACTTCTTACATTCCCTGTTTGCAGGTATAAACGCAGCGCCAACGTGTATTTTTCTTCGGTATGAAACCACCTTAT